>CAYRBE010000231.1:0-3547 GCA_964422345.1 uncultured Dechloromonas sp. | reverse complement strand
TGGCCATTTTCTGGGCGAGTTCGTCGTTGTTCTTCTTTTCGCCCTTGTTGACGCGGCAGTTTTCGAGCAGGACGACTTCACCCGGTTTGACTTCAAAGCCACCATCGACCCAGTTCTGGATCAGGCGGACCGAGGTGTGCAGCATCTGGCCGAGGCGAACGGCCACCGGCATCAGGCTGTCTTCGTGGGTCAGTTCGCCTTCGGTCGGGCGGCCGAGGTGGGAGGTGACCATCACGGCGGCACCTTTTTCGAGGCAATACTTGATCGAGGCCAGCGACGCGCGGATGCGGGTGTCTTCGGTGATATTGCCAGCTTCGTCCTGTGGTACGTTGAGGTCAGCGCGGATGAAGACGCGCTTGCCGGATACATCGAGATTGGTCAGTTTGATGACATTCATGGTTTTCTCCAGAGCAAAGTTAATTGTGTTTTGAAGGCAAAAGGCGCGACCAGTGGTCTGCAACCTCAAACATGCGGTTGGCGAATCCCCATTCGTTGTCGAACCAGACGAAGAGATTGACCAGATGCGTCCCGGCGGTAAGGGTCTGGCTGCCATCAACAATGGCGGAATGGGGGTCGTGATTGAAATCAATTGAGGCGTGGGCGGCCTCGGAATAGGCAATGAGTTTCTTCAGCGGGCCATGCGCGGCATTGGCAAGCAGGGTGTTGATGCTGTGGGCCGATACCGGGCGCTGGGTCGTGATGGTCAGATCAATCGCCGAAACATTCAAGGTCGGGACACGAATCGCCTTGGCGCTGACCTTCCCGGTCAGCCCCGGTAGCAAGCGTTCTATGCCGCGCGCCAGACCGGTCGACACCGGAATGATCGACTGCATCGCTGAGCGGGTACGGCGCAAATCATCATGGTGGTAACCATCGATCAGCGGTTGGTCGTTCATCACCGAATGCAAGGTGGTGAGCAGTGCCTGCTCGATGCCGACTTCGCGGTCGAGTAGATCAAGAATCGGGACGATGGCGTTGGTCGTGCATGAGGCGGCAGAAACCAGCCGCTCATTGCCCTGCAAGGTGTTTTGGTTGATTCCGGTGACGATGGTTGCATCCACATCGTCGCCGCTGTGGCCGGGGTGTGAAAGCAGCAGACGGGGGCAGCCGGAGTCGAGAAAACGGCTCAATTCGGCCCGTTCACCGTAGCATCCGGAGGCTTCGATCAGTAGGTCGATACCGAGTCCTGACCAGTCTACGTCTTCTGGATTTCGCGCATGGCTGACGGCAATTTTCTGCCCGTTGACCAGGAGTGACGCATCACCCACTTCAACCGTACCGGGAAAGCGGCCGTGGGTTGAATCGAAGCGTGTCAGGTAAGCCATGCTTTCGAGATTGGCCGGTTCATTGATCGCAACCACCTGAAGATTGTGCGCAGCCGGCGACTCAAGCAGGGCGCGCAGGAAGCAGCGGCCGATACGACCGTAACCGTTGATGGCAAGACGCAAAGGGCGGGAGGGAGAAGACACGGGCGAAGTCGTCTGGTGCAGCTGATAAAGAAATGATTTTACCGTTTTGTCAGCACAAAACCGATAAGCACTTCCGATAAGCGCTTTTTATTCGTTACAAATCATCACAAAACTTCTTTGAGTATGGCGAAACTTCGAGAAAAAGGCTTTGTCTGTGTAGTACCAGAACTTCACAAACAGGAGACAACCATGCCAAACCGTGCCGTGATCAAACTGATTCAGAACCGTGACTTTCTCACCGCAACACCGGAGCAAAGCGTACGTACCGTGGCGCATCACATGAAGCGTTACAACGCTGGTGCCGTGCTGGTTGTTGATGCCGAAGATGGCACGCTGCAGGGCATTTGTACCGAACGCGACCTTAACTTCAAGGTGCTGGCTGAAGGATTGGACTCAAGCATTACCCCTGTTTCTGAGGTTATGACAAAAAATCCAATGGCCGTGGGCCCGGAAAGTATTTTCGGGCACGTTTTACACCTGATGTATGAAGGCGGTTATCGCCACATGCCGGTGGTTGATCCGATGGGCAAGCCGATTGGCGTAGTGTCTTCGCGTGATGCTCTGGGACTGGAAATTTTGCATTTCAAGAGTGAAATGGAGCAGCGCGACTATCTGACTGAAATCCTGTAAGAATGTTTGCACAAAAGACCGCCGGATTCACCGGCGGTTTTTTTATTGTGCGCCCAGCATGGGGCCACTCCTGTGGGTGTAAGCCCAACTCTATGTTGATCACGACGAACAAAGTGACGCGCAACTGATTAACTGCTCTTGCGACTAAACGGCATTGCTGACCGGCAAGTTCTGCCGTAGCCGGAAGCTGAAAGGCTGTGTCTGGGGATATTTCAGCTTATTTGGGCTGATTTATGCCGGTACGCTATTTGCTTTTTGCGTTTATCTTTTTCGAGGATCGAATCATGCAAATTACCAATGATCTTTCCGGCAATCTGTCGGCAAGCTCTGTTCGTCCGGTCGAAGGATCGGTCAACGTAAGCTTTGCTGAGGTTTTCAAAAAAATGGTGACGGCGGAAGGCAAGGAAAAGGAAAAAACGGCGAAGCTTGAGAAATCTGCCAGTCAGGTCGAGCAGGAAAAAAAGGCTGCGCTTCAGACAGCCTACAAGGCAGTCGTGGCGGAATTGAACGACTACGTGAACAAAAGTCCTGCCGAACACATTCGCGATGCGGTTTTAAAGGAGTTGGGCCTGACTGAAGAGGATCTGGCTAAGATGCCTCCGGAGAAGCGGATGGCGGTTGAGGCGGTGATCAATGAACGCATCCGTGAAAAACTATTGGGGCGCAAAGTTGCGCCCGAAGACGAGGGTGTTGCGGTGACTGCGATTGATCAGGATGTGATCAAAAAAGGTGCTGCGGTCGCCAATCCGGTGTCGGCAACCCTGTCTGGTGGCAGCATGGCTCTGCTGACGCTTGCTTTGTCTGCGGGAGCCGCCGCAAGAAGGGCCGGATGAGTCTGCTGTTAGCGCTTAGCGGCAGTCAAAAAATTTGTCGGGCGAAAAAAAAGGAGCCTTGCGGCCCCTTTTTTAAAACATAACGCAGTTATTACTTAGCGTTCATCCAGGCGCGGGCAGCGTCAAGCATACGGCAAGAGTAACCCCACTCGTTGTCGTACCAGGCCAGTACCTTGACCAGCACGGAACCATCTTCGCTCTTGATGACGCGGGTTTGGGTGGCATCGAAGGTCGAAGAAACGGTGGTGTGGTTGAAGTCGCTGGAGACCAGCGGCTCGTTGTTCACGTCCATGATGCCTTTGAGCGGGCCGTTGGCAGCAGCGGTCATCAAGGCGTTGATTTCTTCCTTGGTGGTGGCGCGGTCAGCGGTGAAGGTCAGGTCAACCAGCGAAACGTTGATGGTCGGTACGCGCAGGGCGAAACCATCGACCTTGCCAACCAGTTGCGGCAGCACCAGACCAACCGCCTTTGCAGCACCGGTCTTGGTCGGAATAATATTGGCGGCAGCGGCACGGGCGCGACGCAGATCTTTGTGGCGAACGTCGACGGTGACCTGGTCGTTGGTGTAGGCGTGGATGGTGGTCATCAGGCCCTGCTTGATGCCGATGTTGTCCG
>CAYRBE010000230.1:0-3588 GCA_964422345.1 uncultured Dechloromonas sp. | reverse complement strand
TGGTGTCGCTGCTCATGGTGCTGGTGGTCTGGGCGGGTGTCTTGCTGGATTTGGCCAAATGAGCCTCGACATCGCTTTCGTCACCGAAACATTTCCTCCCGAAGTGAACGGCGTGGCCATGACGGTAGGTCGACTGGTGTATGGCATGCGCCAACTCGGGCACCGGGTCAGCATCATCAGGCCCAGCCAAAACAAGGCTGATCGCGGGAGTGAGCACGAACTTGCCTTGCCGGGATTTCCGCTGCCCGGTTACCCCGGCCTGCGCTTTGGCCTGCCGGCCGGTGGTCGCTTGGCTCGCCAGTGGCGATGCCGGCGGCCTGATCTGGTGCATGTCGTGACCGAAGGCCCGCTTGGTTGGTCAGCAGTGAGTACAGCACGTCGGCTGGGTATTCCTGTGACCTCCGGATTTCACACCAATTTTGATAGTTATAGCGCGCATTACGGCTTCGGCTGGATGCGCCCGGCGGTGTCAGCTTACCTGCGTACCTTGCACCGGCGGACGCAGGCGACGATGGTGCCGACCGCAGCGCTGGCCGCCGATCTGGCCGGGGCCGGGCTGAGCGGTGTGCGCGTCGTCGGGCGCGGGGTCGATACCAAACTATATGACCCGCTGCGGCGCAGTGTGGTTTTGCGTACCCGCTGGGGCATCCCGCCGGGTGGGCTGGCTTGCCTCTATGTTGGCCGGCTGGCGGCAGAGAAAAATC
This sequence comes from uncultured Dechloromonas sp., assembly GCA_964422345.1. Lineage (GTDB taxonomy): Bacteria > Pseudomonadota > Gammaproteobacteria > Burkholderiales > Rhodocyclaceae > Azonexus. The sequence continues at coordinate 2,884 of CAYRBE010000230.1, read as the reverse complement.
TGGCGCTGGTCGAGCGCAGTTTTGCTGCGATTCGCGAACAACATCCCGATGCTCGTATGGTCTGGGTTGGCGACGGACCATCGGCCAAACAACTGGCCAAGGATCATCCGGACCATGTTTTTGCCGGGATGCGTTTGGGTGAAGATTTGGCGGCGCATTACGCGAGTGCCGACCTTTTTCTCTTCCCCAGCCTGACCGAAACCTATGGCAACGTGGTGGCCGAAGCAATGGCCAGCGGCCTGCCGGTAGCGGCCTACCGCAGCGCGGCGGCAGCTGAATTGGTCAAACATCAGGAAAACGGCACGCTCGCTTCACCCGGTGATGAGGTCGCCTACATTGAAGCCGCCTTATGGCTGGCGGCGGATCGGGAACGCTTGGTGCAACTTTCCCAGTCAGCCCGTCAGTCGATGCTGCCACGCAACTGGGCGGCGGTGGTCAAAGCCTTCGAGCGGGTGGCGAATGAGGCGATAGAGGGTTGATGGTTTTTGCCGTTTTTGGCGGTGCACCGTAGCAGTCGGTTTTTAGGGCTGCACTCAGAACAGACTTGGCGTAATCAGCCGCAAACCAATCGAAACCCAGTATTCGTCATGAATGTTGCCGACACGGCTGCCGTAAGTGGTGTCGATCTGGACGTGACCGGGGATTATCCAGTAGCGTAGGCCAGTCTGGAAGAAGGCGCTGCCTTTGTCCTGGCCGAAGGTTTCGGCGATGACGTAGAGCCTTTCGCTGGTTTGCAGTTCAGTGCCGACACCCCAGGTCATGCGGTTGGTTTGGGTTTCGCGCTCACGCAGGTTGCCGATGTTGGTGTGGATGACGACGCGGTCATCGGCCATTGAGAAGCTGACCGGGATGTAGAAGTAGGGCGAGCCGGATTGGCCATTACCCGGCTGGGTGGCGTAACCCATGGCGAGTCCGACACCGTAGCCGTTGGTTTCGAGCGGCTTGAACAGGGTTTTGCCTTGGACGACAAGTGCGCCGCTACGAGCTTGGCCGTTGTCATAGGCCAGCGCACCGCCCAGCGTTAGCTCAAAATTGCCGCCCGGATTGCAGGCGGGTAGCGCCCAGAACTCGTGATTGTCTTTGTGCAGATGCGCCCATGACTCAACCTGACATGCGCCGGCATCGGTTAGCCGGGCATCGTCGGTAATCATCGGGCGGGCGGCATGGGAAAGCGCGGTTGCGCAGAGCAGCGCGATCCCAAGCAGGGTGGAGCGAATCAGCATGGCGGGCATTGTACTGGCCGAATCTGACAACCCGATGACAAATCCCGGGTGAGCAGATTTGCCCGCCAAAGTTATCCCGTCCAGCGCTGCAGAATTGCGACTAAGCGATCACGGCTAACGGGTTTGGACAGGTAGTCATCCATGCCGGCTTCCAGACACAGTTCACGGTCACCCTGCATGGCATTGGCGGTAATCGCGATGACCGGAACGGTGATGGTGGATTCTCCCGCATCGCCAGCGCGTAGCCGGCGTGTTGCTTCAAATCCATCCATGACCGGCATCTGGCAATCCATCAGGACCACATCAAAAGTTTCTGCCGCAAGTGTTTGTAGTGCCTCTGCGCCATTGGCGGCAATGCTGACTTGGCAGGAGAGCTTCTTGAGCATGGCTGCAGCGACTTTTTGGTTCACCAGATTATCTTCAACCAGCAGGATACGAAGGTCTGGACGTAGCCCCGGTATGTCATTGGCGGGGCTGATGATGGGTTCTGCAAGGGATGGGGCGGCACCAAAGGGCAGGTCGAAGGAGAAAGTGCTGCCGATGCCGGGGGTCGATTCAACGCTGATTTTGCCGCCCATTAATTCGACCAGACGTATGCAGATGGATAGCCCAAGACCGGTGCCGCCAAATTTTCGAGTGGTTGAGGCGTCGCCTTGGTAGAAGGGGGTAAACAGGTTTTCTACAACGTCGGGCGACATACCGATACCGGTGTCCCGTATCTCAAACTTCAGCCAGACTCGGGCGTCATCCTGCTTGGCTGGTGGGCTAGTCAAACTGATATGTACGGATCCCGCCTGGGTAAATTTAACTGCGTTGCCGATCAGGTTGATCAGTATTTGACGTAGACGCCCGGCGTCGCCGACTAATTGTTCCGGTAAGTTTTTGCTGCTCTCGGCACTTAGGGTGATTTCTTTGAGGTTGGCTTGGTGGGAGAGCAGGGCGAGCGTTTCGTGCAGCAAAGTGGCAGGTGAGAATGGCGCTGATTCAAGCAACAGTTTACCGGCTTCAACTTTTGAAAAGTCGAGAATGTCGTTAATCAGGCCGAGCAATCCATCGGCGCTGTGCCGGATGGTTTCGGCGTAGTCACGCTGCTCGGCGTTGAGCGATGTGCCGATCAACAAGTCCGTCATGCCAATGACACCGTTCATTGGGGTGCGGATTTCATGGCTCATGTTGGCGAGGAAACTGCTTTTTGCGACGTTTGCTTGTTCCGCGTCGGTTCTGGCTTTTTCCAACTGCTCCAACGCGAGTTGCCGCTCGATAAAGGCGCCGGCCCAGCGCGCCAGAAGGCGAACAAACTCAAGGTCGGATCGATCAAAGCCGTGATCGCGCGAGTTTGGCGAAGAGAAATTGATCGTGCCGAAAAGCTCGCCATTGACCTTGATCTGAGTGCCAAGGTAAGCGGCTAGTTTGAACTCCCGGAAACATGGATGTTGGCCTTCAGCATAAGTTGCGCCATTGCCGATCTCCAGCACTTCGTCTTTGTGGATCGCATCGCGGCAGTAGGTGATGCCGAGTGGGAATATCTGGTTATCGGATAGGGTGTTGGGTGGGGAAACCTGTGCCTCGATCCGATAAGTATCTTCTTCTTCGTCAATCTGGCTGACGATGCCGAATTCGAGATGCAGGTGTTCCGTCGCCAGTTTGAGCGCTTGGCGCAA
>CAYRBE010000229.1:0-3590 GCA_964422345.1 uncultured Dechloromonas sp. | reverse complement strand
TACCGCCGCTCAACCCGAAACTCAAGACGATTACCTTTTGCATCCGTCCCTTTGCCAAGCAATGAGCGGCAGCTTAACGCCCGCCACTCAAACCCCAGTTCACGACCGTCCGAGCAGCGCATCGTGCCATTTCCCTGCTCGCCTTCACAGCTTCCGGGAAAAGGAGTTGTCTTAGGTGGCAAGGCCCGCCCCTCACAAGTCAAACTACCCGTCATATCCGACAGGACAAATTGAGCGCCACCACTATTTCCCGGATAGGCCTTGCCGCGCATCTCGCCAGCCACATCGCTCAAGCCACCGCGTGCCTGATAACCAATAGCGCAAGCCGCCAGCAGTAAAGGGGAAAGTATCAAGGCAGCAATTCGTTGTTTGTTCACAAGGCAGCGATCCGGTTTTCGAGGATAATTGACATTTTTACACCCATTCGACGCCGCCGTGAATCCGCATCTTGCCCAACTCCAGCCCTACCCCTTTGAAAAGCTGCGCGCCCTGTTTGCCGGCGTCACGCCCAACCCGCAATATAAAGAGATCAAGCTCTCGATCGGCGAGCCTCAGCACCCGACACCGCCTTTCATTATGGAAGCGCTGGCCAATGGTTTGAAAGGTCTGGCCAACTACCCGACCACACTGGGCATTCCGGCCTTACGCCAAGCGATCGCGGCATGGTGTCAGCGCCGTTACGATCTGGCGCTCAATCCGGAAACCGAAATCCTGCCGGTCAATGGTTCGCGTGAAGCGCTTTTTTCCTTCGCCCAAACTGTCATTGACCCGAGCCGTGGTTATGTCCCGCTGGTGGTCAGCCCCAACCCCTTCTACCAAATTTATGAAGGTGCAGCTTATCTGGCCGGTGCTGAGCCGCGCTTCCTGAACAATCTGCCCGACAACGATTTCGCCTTTGATTACGCCAGCCTATCGGAAGAAGAATGGGCTCGCGTCCAGTTGTTCTATGTCTGCTCACCGGGCAACCCGACCGGCAAGGTGTTGTCGCTGGACGACTGGAAAACCCTGTTTGCACTGGCTGACAAACACAATTTCATCATCGCTTCCGACGAGTGTTATTCGGAAATCTATTTTGACGAAGCCAATCCGCCCATCGGCGGCTTGCAGGCAGCCAAACTGTTGGGGCGTTCCAATGAACGTCTGGTCATGTTCTCCAGCCTGTCAAAACGTTCCAACGTCCCCGGTATGCGTTCCGGGTTTGTTGCGGGCGATGCCGCTATCCTTAAGAACTTCCTGCTTTACCGCACCTACCACGGCTGCGCCATGCCACCGCCGGTGCAGACCGCTTCGGTTGCAGCGTGGAATGACGAGGCTCATGTGCTCGACAACCGCAACCAGTATCGTGAAAAATTCGCCGCGTGCACGCCTCAGATTGGCGAAGTACTCGGTACCGGGATGCCGGATGCCAGTTTTTACCTGTGGGCGAAGACCCCCATCGCCGATACCGAATTCGCCCGAGGACTGCTTGAACACTATAATGTTGTAGTCCTGCCCGGCAGTTTTCTGGCCCGCGAAGTACGTGGCGTCAATCCGGGCAAAAATTTTATTCGTATCGCGCTGGTCGCTTCGCTTGAGGAATGCCTCGAAGCCACCAACCGCATCCGTCAGTTTGCCCAACAACTTTAAACAGAGAGATTACACATGACTCATCCGCTAGAAGCCACCATCGACGCACTGTGGGAACGCCGCACCGAACTTTCGCCGCAATCACCGGCTGAAACCATCGCCACCATCGAGTCCGTCGTAGCCGACCTTGACTCAGGCAAGCTGCGCGTCGCAGAAAAAATCAACGGTGACTGGTTTACCCACCAGTGGATCAAGAAAGCCGTGCTGCTTTCTTTCCGCATCCGCGACAACCGTATTCAGCAAGCTGGCGATATCCGCTTTTACGACAAGGTCGATACCAAGTTTGAAGGCTGGAGTGAAGAACAATTCCGCCAGGGCGGCTTCCGCGTCGTGCCGGGCACCATCGTCCGCAAGGGTTCATTCGTCGCCAAAAACGCAGTCCTGATGCCTTCCTTCGTCAACATCGGCGCCTATGTCGATGAAAGCACCATGGTCGACACCTGGGTAACCGTTGGCTCCTGCGCACAGATCGGCAAGAACGTTCACCTCTCCGGCGGCGTCGGTATCGGCGGCGTCCTTGAGCCGCTACAAGCCAACCCGACCATTATCGAAGACAACTGCTTCGTCGGTGCTCGCTCAGAAGTCGTTGAAGGCGTTATCGTCGGCGAAAACTCAGTTATTTCCATGGGCGTCTACCTTGGTCAAAGCACCCCGATTTACGACCGCGAAACCGGTGAAGTCAGCTACGGCCGCATTCCGCCAGGCTCAGTCGTGATCAGCGGCAGCCTGCCGAAAGCCGATGGCAAATACAGCCTGTATGCCGCCATTATCGTCAAGAAGGTCGATGCGCAAACCCGCTCGAAGACCAGCATTAACGAACTGCTGCGCGCCTAAACTCAGCCCCATAGACCCGGAGGTCTTGCGATGATTCTCGACAAACTGTTTCTATTGATGTCAGAAAAGCAGGCATCGGATATTTTCATATCCGCCGGCGCGCCGATCAACATCAAGATTCAAGGCAATACGGTACCGGTCAATCAGCAAATCATGCTGCCTGACATGATCGACAAAATTGCCTATGAACTGATGTCGCCAGAGCAAGCCAAGACCTTCGAAGCAACCTGGGAGATGAACCTCTCCTTTGGCGTGCCGCAGGTTGGCAACTTCCGGGTCAATATCTTTCGGCAGCGTGGTTCGATCAGCATTGTTATCCGCTTCATTCTCGGCAATATTCCGGAAATCGACGAACTCGGACTACCGTCTGTGCTTTCTGACTTGATTATGGAAAAGCGCGGCCTGATTCTGCTCGTCGGCGCCACCGGTTCAGGCAAATCAACCACGATTGCTTCAATGCTGGATCACCGGAACGCCAACCGTTCCGGCCACATTTTGACGGTTGAAGACCCAATTGAATTTCTGTTCAAACACAAGAAATCCATCGTCAACCAACGCGAAATCGGTATGGATACAGCCGACTGGAGTTCTGCGCTTAAAAACGCAATGCGTCAGGCGCCAGACTGCATCCTGATCGGCGAAATCCGCGACAAGGAAACCATGCAGGCGGCGATTGCCTACGCCCAGACTGGTCACTTGTGCCTAGCCACCCTCCACGCCAACAATAGTTATCACGCGCTAAACCGTATCATCAGCTTCTTCCCGCTGGAAAACCGCAGCGCACTGTTCCTTGACCTGTCAGTGGCTTTGCGTGCCATTGTTTCTCAGCGTCTGATAAAGAAACCGGATGGCAAGCGTGCGCCAACCTGCGAAGTCATGCTCAACACCCGCCACATCAGTGAATTGATCGAGCGCGGTGAAGTTCAAGGAATCAAGGATGCCATGGAGCAAACCCTGGCCCCGGGCTCACAGACCTTCGAGCAGGATCTGTTCCGGCTTTACCGTGAAAACACCATCACACTGGATGAAGCTTTGGCTAACGCCGACTCACCAACCAACCTGTCCTGGCTGATCAACAACTCCGACCTGAGTAGTTCAAGCAACAGCAAGGAAGACAAAACAATTGATAC
>CAYRBE010000228.1:0-3591 GCA_964422345.1 uncultured Dechloromonas sp. | reverse complement strand
TCTTCAACAAGATTGATCACGTCGGCGACGACGAGGCGCAGGCTGAATGTGAAGCTGCTTTGCGCGCCAAGTACCCGGATTGCATTGTGATGAGCGCACGGCGACCGGATGAAGTGGCGAAGCTGCGGAGCGCTATCGTGGCATTTTTCCAGCAGGATCTGATCGAGGCTGAATTGTTTCTGCCTTGGTCTGCGCAGCAATTACGCGGGGATATTTTCTCTCGTTGCGAAGTCATTGAGGAGCATGCAGATGAGGAAGGCGCTTTGTTCAAAGTCAGAGGCGAACCGGAGACTTTGAGGGCCTTGCAGGAACAACTGGATCAGCTGAAATAATTGTATGTTTTATGCCAAGGGAGATATCTTGAAACTGCGCATTTTGCTTTTGATTTCTGCTGTATTTCTGAGTGCTTGCCAGAGCACTTCTTCCGCACCGGAGAAGAAAAACCTCTCGCAGGAGCAAATCCTCGAGCAGCGCTCGGTCATTCTCGGTAAGGCAGACAAGGCGCTGGCGCGTCTTTATGCCGAGAAGCCGGAGGTGCGTAAAGAAATTGAGGAGGCGGTGGGTTATGGCGTCTTTGATGTCACCACGGTGAATGCGCTGGTCTTGGTTGGGGCTAAAGGTCCGGGCGTGATTTTTGATAACAAGACTAAGTCGCCGACCTTTATGGTTTCGCTGCGTGCCGGTACTGGGCCAGGGGTTGGTTATCAGGAGTTGCTGCAGGTCTTCGTATTTAAATCCGCTGAGGCTTTGGCGCAGTTTAAGGTGGCAAATAAGGGCGGCGGTGATCTGATCGGGTCGGTGACTGTGGGGACCAATGCGCAGCAACTGTCGATCAATCCTTATATCAATCTTTATCAGCTCAGCGAAAAGGGTTTTGCGGTGCAAGCCAACTATGGCGGCGCCGTGTATTACGTTGACCCTGATCTGAACTAAATTGTAGGACGGGTATTTTGTTGGCTGAAAGATGAAATCCCCGGTTTTCGTCATTGTATTGGCGCAGCTATTTGGAACCTCGCTGTGGTTCTCTGCGAATAGCGCCGCCGATGATCTGATTCGGGTCTGGGGCATTAGCTCGGCCGATATTGGTCTGCTGACTAATGCGGTTCAGCTAGGCTTTATTTTGGGCACGCTGAGCTTTGCGCTGACCGGGCTGGCTGATCGTTTTGCCGCCAGCCGGATTTTTGCCGTTTGTGCCGTGTTGGGCGCGCTTTTCAATGGGGCTTTCGCGCTGCTGGCGAGCGATATGGGCAGCGCCGTGCCATTACGTTTTGCTGTCGGATTTTGTCTGGCGGGCGTTTATCCCTTAGGGATGAAGCTGGTGGTCAGTTGGGTGCCGGAGCGGGCCGGTGCAGCGCTGGCGCAACTGGTCGGGATGCTGACCTTGGGCACCGCGTTGCCGCACGGGATTCGGTTGGCTGGGGCCGGCTGGTCGTGGCAGGTGACGATACTGGTTTCGTCTGGTTTGGCGCTGCTGGCGGCAGTGATGATTTTTCGGCTGGGTGATGGGCCGCATCTGAAACGTCGCCATGACGCGCCACCGCTTCGCATGGGGCGGGTGCTGTATGCCTTTTCTGTCCCCGAGTTTCGCGCCTCTGCTTTGGGCTACTTCGGGCATCAATGGGAACTTTATGCCTTCTGGACATTGGTGCCGTCGCTGGTGGTGCTGAGTGGACTGGCTGTCATGCCGAGCAGTCAGCTATCGGGCCTTGCGTTTGCCATTATCGGTATTGGCGCCATTGGCTGTATTGCGGGTGGCTGGTGGAGTCATCGTGTCGGCAGTGCGCGGGTGGCGGCGCTGGCGCTGGCGATTTCTGCGCTGTGCTGCGCGGTATTTCCGTTGAGTGGGGCTTGGCCGGCATGGCTCAAAATGGCGCTGTTGCTCCTTTGGGGGGCGAGTGTGGTGGCCGATTCACCCCATTTCTCGGCGCTTTCGGCACGCGCCTGTAGTCCGGAAATTGTGGGTAGCGCACTGGCATTTCAGAATTCTGTCGGGTTTGCCATCACCATGTTCTCGATCTACCTTGGTACGGCTTGGGTGAGTGTTTGGGGGATGGATATTGCCTGGTTACTTTTGCCGGGGCCGGTGCTTGGTTTGGTCGGACTCTTTCCGCTGTGGCGGCGAGCTGTTGCCAAATAAGGCAAAAATCGCCGCGTTTGGTCAGTTTTTTTGCCGCTTGCTGCGTAGAAAAAATGCTCCTTTGGCAAAAAACGGCGCACTATAAGGCTTCGCCATTTAATAATTTGAGTGGCCTGTCTTTTGCTACGAGTTCCTTGCGTAGTTTGATCGTTTTACCAAGGAGTCCATCATGATCGCTCATCGTCGCACTTGGTTTTATCGTCTCGGGGGGCAGAAGTTTGCGCACTCGATTACTTTCAAAATGCCAGTAACCGCTGCCAAAGTCCGTGAGGCCTTGCGCCTGATGGTTGGCGCTACACCTTTTGAAATTTGGGGTCGTTGAAGCACCTGTTTTATTGCGGTAAATGACCGCCTATTTTTAAGCAGGCCGCAATGTTTCGTGCTGCGCTGCGCAGGTTTTGTCGGGTTTCATTCAATGCCGTTTCCAGCGTGCAGGGACGATTGACGGCGGCAAAAGCCGCGTCGATACCGTGCTGATAAACCGCCGCCGTATCGCTTGCAAGGCAGCCGCCAATAGCGATGACGGGCAGACCGCGAGCCTTAGCCAGACGGGCAACGCCGACCGGAGTTTTCCCTCGGATGCTTTGACTGTCGATCCGGCCTTCGCCGGTAATCACCAGATCGGCATCGTTCAGCGCTGCTTCCAGTCTGATGGCGTCGGCCACGATTTCCACACCCGGGCGTAGCTTGCCGTTGAGGAAAGCGATCAGGCTTAGACTCATGCCACCGGCAGCCCCGGTACCTGGCTGCCCGGCCAGATCCAAACCAAAATCACGCAAAATCAGTTGAGCGAAGTGGCTGAGATTGGCATCGAGTTGCTCGACCATCTCGGGTGTCGCACCCTTTTGCGGGCCGAAGATGGCTGATGCACCTTGTGGTCCGAGCAGCGGGTTGCTGACATCACAGGCAACCTCAAACACACAGCTTTGAAGGCGTGGGTCGAGATGCTTGAGCCTGATCTGCGCCAGTGAGGCCAAGCCACCACCACCGGGTGGGATAGATTCACCCTCGGCGTTGAGTAACTCCCCGCCGAGTGCCTGTAGCATGCCTGCGCCGCCGTCATTGGTTGCACTACCGCCAAGCCCAATGATGAAATGGCGGGCGCCGGCATCGAGCGCGGCGCGGATCAGTTCGCCGGTGCCGTGGGTGGTGGTGTTTAGCGGCTTGCGTTGATCCGGCGGGACCAAGGCCAGTCCGCTGGCTGCAGCCATTTCGATCACTGCTGTTTTGCTATCACCGAGTAGCCCGTAAAAAGCCAGTACTGGCTCGCCGAGCGGGCCGGTCACTTCGACTTCTATTAGCGTGCCACCGGTGGCTGCGATCATCGCGTCTACGGTGCCTTCGCCACCATCGGCCATGGGGATTTTCAAATAGTCGGCGTTCGGGAAAATCTCACGAAAGCCAGCCTCGATCTCGCTGGCAACATCGAGTGCCGAGAGGCTTTCCTTGAACGA
>CAYRBE010000227.1:1411-3655 GCA_964422345.1 uncultured Dechloromonas sp. | reverse complement strand
TTGCTGGTCAGCCTGATCCTGCTGTTTGGTGCAAAATACATCCGCAGCCAACTGACACAAATGGCCAATATGGCGACAGCACTGGCCGTCAGCCACGACTCACTGGCTGAAAAGGTGAGTCAGGCAACAGAAGAACTGGCTAACGAAAAGAGTGCAGCGGAACGGGCCAACAAAGCCAAGAGCCGTTTCCTTGCCGCAGCCAGCCATGACTTGCGCCAGCCCATGCACGCCCTGTCTCTATTTGCGGCCGACCTGCAACGTCAAGTGCGCGGCGGCATCACTTTCGATCAAGCTCGCCTGTCCGAACAAATTAGTAGCTCGGTGGCCTCACTCAGCCAACTACTCGACTCTCTGCTCGATATTTCACGACTTGATGTTAGCGGAATAAAACCGGAGATTTGCTCATTCCCTCTCACCCCACTATTCGAACGGCTGAACAACAACTTCCTCCGCGCCGCCAAAGACCGTGGCCAAACGCTGCGTTTTCGTCCAAGCAAGCTCTGGCTGTCATCCGACCCGGTGATGATAGAACGCATCCTGACCAATCTGATTTCCAACGCCCTGCGTTACACCCCGAAAAATGGCCACATTCTGGTTGCCGTGCGCCGCCGGGGTGACATCGCACAAATTGAGGTCCGCGATAACGGCATCGGCATTGCGCCGGAGCACCAGAGCACAATCTTTTCCGAGTTTTACCAAATCGACAACCAGGCCCGTGAACATGACAAAGGCTTGGGGCTGGGCCTATCAATCGTTGAGCGCCTGACCCGCGCCCTCAACATCAACATCACCCTGCGCTCAATCCGCGGCAAAGGCACCACATTTTGTCTGCCCGTACCGATTGGCGAAATAATGGCCAGCCCAAGCCACCCCAGCCATACAGTCGAGACTGCTGACGACGCTGAGATTTATTGCATAGGTGATAGCGACGCGTTAGGTGTGGCCTATCAGCTAGTCTGTAACTGGGGCTATCGGGCAACAATGCAGTCAAACATCAATCCAACCGAGCTCCCGGACCACGGGCTAATCATTGCTGCCGATATTCAGTTAGCTGAAGCTTGCCGCTTAAGCACCCCAAATATCGGCCTGATTGTGCTGACCACTAATCTGACGGAAGCAATACCGGCAAATGCCCACGCCATCCTTACGCCTATCCGCCCGGCCAAGCTCCGGGCCTTAGTCAATCAGCTTCAAAAAACGTTACCAAAATCGACGCCATAGTTCGTCACTGCGATCATCGCCTGCGTCCGGCTATTAACACCTAAAGTCTTGAAGATGGCCGTTACGTGAATTTTCACCGTACCTTCAGTCAGTTCCAGCTGTTCAGCAATATCGCGGTTAGACAAACCGCGCACCATCAAAGCCAGCACCTGCGACTGCCGCGTGGTCAAGCCAATCTCCTCCGGCTGAACGTTACCCTGATGCGGCGGAACAGGCACAGCATCATCCATCCGCGCCGCAGCAAACTGACCCTGCGGCCGGAAAATATTCCCGGCCAGAACTTCGCTAACCGCAGCCAACAAAGCTTCACCGGAATACGCCTTGGGAATGAAACCGGAAGCACCCAGATTGATTACCCGGTTAATCGTCGATGCATCATCAAAGGCAGAAACGACCACCACCGGCATTGCCGGGTAGCGCCGGCGCAAAATATCCAGCCCGGCAAAACCATCAATACCGGGCAGCGCGAGGTCAAGCAGCAAGAGATCGAAATCGCCTTCGCTATCGAGCACAGCCAAAGCCATCTCAAAATTGGCGGCTTCATACACATTCACATCCTTCTCGATCCGCCCGAGCAAACCAACCAGCCCCATCCTAACCAAAGCATGGTCCTCAACAACCAGCAATCTCAGCATAGCCACTCCTTATTTTTGTAGGCTGCAATTTATCACTATGTACTAAGAAGTGGTTTAAGATAAACAAATCAAAACAAGACGGAGAGAGACATGGCAGATGATCAGGTACACGACCCACTCAACTTCATGCGCAACATGTGGAGCAACATGGGTTTCAATCTCCCCGGCATGGTCACGCCCACCGTCGATGTCGATGAACTTGAGAAACGTATCAAGGACATGAAAGCCGTCGAAGGCTGGTTGAGAATGAATTTGTCGATGTTGCAAATGACCATTCAAGGCCTGGAAATGCAACACACCACGCTGAGTGCAGTGCAGCGCATGGGGCAGATGGTCAAAGATGGCATCAAACCCGCTGAACCAGAAGCCGCACCGGCTGAAGCAACTA
>CAYRBE010000227.1:0-1311 GCA_964422345.1 uncultured Dechloromonas sp. | reverse complement strand
AATGTAAGCCGATGACGCGGTCGGTAAGGCAGCGAACAAAACAACCACCTGAAAAGCCAGGCCGCTCAAACCGAACAGATGACCCATACTGATCGCAATCAGCGGCAAGGCAAGCAATTTCACCGCCACCAGCCACAGCGAAAAACTACGCAGACCGGGCGCACTATCAAGACGTAGCGCTGCCCCAACGGTGATTAAACCCAGCGCAATTGACGCATCGGCCAAACGGCCCAAAAACGCCTGCACCGGCGCGGGGGGTATGAAACCCATCAGATTCAAGGCAAAACCGGCCAGCGTTCCCCATATAAGCGGATTACGCATCACCTCACGCCACAAGCCCACTTCACCGTGCCGCGCCAGCATGCCGACCGCTACAAAGTTTGCCAGCGGCACGGCGGCGCCGACAATCAAGCCCATAGTCGCAATCCCCGGCGAGCCAAACAACATGCCGGCAATCGCCAGCGCAATGTAGGAATTGAAGCGGTAGGCACACTGAAACATCGAGGCATAGGTCAGCGCTGGCATGGTGGTAAAGAGCTTGGGGATCAACCCAAGCAGCATGCCGCCAACCATCACAGCATAGGCGGTGCCGATCAACGGTAATGCACCACCCAGATCAAGCGTGGTTTTGATAATGGCATTGATCAACAAAGCCGGGAAAAGAATGAAATAGACCAGCTTTTCCACGCCATTCCAGAAATGATCCCCAAGATGCATCCAACGCCGGATGGCGACACCGAGCAGGATCAGCGAAAAATCAGGAAGTAGCAGCAGGGCAGTGTTCATCGGCTGATTTTAGCTCAGCCGCGAGACCTAACCGAGCACACCAGCGGCCTTCAAGCCGGCAATTTCATCAGCGCTATAACCTGCCGCCTGAAGAATGGCGTGATTATGCTCACCTGCATCCGGGGCGCGCTGACGAATAGCAAAATCGAACCCTGACAACTTCAACGGCGGGGCAAATTGAACCAGATCATCGTCCGAAATCATCATCTTCCGGGCGAGCAACTGTTCGTTTTGCAAGGCTTCTTCGGGGGACAAAATGGGCGTTACACAGCAGTCCACCGTAGCAAACAGTCTGGCCCAATCATCGCGCGGGCGAGCCATAAAAACGTCGGCCAGTTCATCACTCAAACTTGGATCCCATTGTCGGGTGATCCAGTCAGGGCGATCCAACACCGTGCAGCAGGTTTTCCAGAATTTGGCTTCAAGGGCACCGACCGCCATGTATTTGCCATCGGCACATTGATAGGTGGCGTAGCAAGGCAGGCCGCCACTCAGCGTATCGCTGCCGCGTGGTGCCGACTGGCC
>CAYRBE010000226.1:0-3675 GCA_964422345.1 uncultured Dechloromonas sp. | reverse complement strand
GGTTCGAATCCTTCTTCCCCAGCCAAGTTTCCTTCGGGCAGGTCACAAGCCTGCCCGATTTTCATTGTGGCGGGCAAAAATGTACATGCGTAACAGAGATGCCCGGAGGAATGTAAAAATGGCCTACAACAGCTTGATGGTCTTCACCGGCAATGCCAACCCTAAACTGGCTGCTGATGTTGCGACCCAACTCAACGTTGACCTCGGTCGCGCCAATGTCGGACGCTTCTCCGACGGCGAGGTCAGTGTCGAACTACAAGAACACGTTCGCGGCCGCGATATTTTCGTTCTTCAATCCACCTGCGCCCCGTGCAACGACAACCTGATGGAACTACTGGTTATCGTTGATTCACTCAAGCGCGCCTCGGCAGGCCGGATCACCGCCACCATCCCTTATTTTGGCTACGCCCGTCAGGATCGCCGTTCGCGCTCTTCCCGCGTGCCAATCGCCGCCAAGCTGGTGGCCAATATGTTGGTTGCCTCTGGCGTCGACCGCGTCCTGACCATGGACCTTCACGCCGAACAGATTCAGGGCTTCTTCGACATTCCTGTCGACAATATTTACGCCCTGCCAATTTTGCTCGCAGACATTCAGAAGCAGAACTACGAAAACCCCATGGTCGTTTCACCCGACCACGGTGGTGTGGTTCGCGCCCGCTCACTGGCCAAACGCCTTGAGTGCGATCTGGCGATCATCGACAAGCGCCGCCCGAAAGCCAATGTTTCCGAAGTCATGAACATCATTGGTGAAGTCGATGGCCGCACCTGCATCATCATGGATGACATGGTCGATACCGCCGGCACACTGTGCAAGGCAGCCACCGCACTCAAAGCAAACGGCGCCAAAAAAGTCGTCGCTTACTGTACGCACCCGGTACTTTCCGGCCCGGCGATTGAGCGTATCAACAGTTCTGACCTTGATGCACTAGTCGTCACCGACACCATCCCGCTACGCGATGATGCAATTGCTTCCCCGCGCATTCGCCAGCTATCCGTAGCCGAAATTATGGCTGAAACCATTCGCCGCATCAGCAACGATGACTCTGTTTCATCGCTGTTTATCGATTAAGTTTTTTAACTTCCTGCTCTGGTCGCGGAGCGGGAAAACTCTGGAGTATCACCATGCAATTTGAACTCAACGCGCAATCGCGCACCCTGCAGGGCACGAGTGCGAGCCGCCGCCTGCGTCGTGCGTCGAAAGTCCCTGGCATCGTCTACGGTGGCGAAGCTGCACCGCTGGTCATCGAAATTGACCACAACGAGATTCTGCTCAAACTGAAAAAGGAAGCCTTCCACTCTTCCATCATCAACCTCAACGTTGATGGTAAAAAAGAGCAGGTTCTACTGCGTGACTACCAAAGCCACGCTTACAAACTGCAAGTTCTGCACGTTGACTTCCAGCGCGTTGATGCAACCCACGAACTGCACCTGATGGTTCCGTTGCACTACACCAACCAAGAAGCCGGCCCGGGCGTTAAGCTCAATGGCGGCCTGGTCAACCACGTTCAGACCGAACTTGAAATCCAGTGTCTGGCTGCTGATCTGCCTGAGTTCCTCGAAGTTGACCTCGGCGCAATGAAAGTTGGCGACAACATTCACGCCTCCCAAGTCAAATTGCCGAAGGGTGTCAAACTGGTTCAGCACGGCTCTGATGATCCGATTCTGGTCAGCATCGTCAGCAAGGGTGGCGCTTCTGCTGCCGCTGCTGAAGGCGAAGCTGCTGCCGAGTAATTTCCGGCACAATGCTGTATTAGCCGCCGCAGGCAATTTGCCCCCGGCGGCTTTTTCATTTTCCCAGCCATGAACCCACCCCGCCTGATTGTCGGCCTCGGCAACCCCGGCGCTGAATACGAAGCCACCCGGCACAATGCCGGCTTTTGGTTTGTCGACCAACTGGCTGATAAGTTAAAGATTTCGCTCGCCCCGCAGGCCAAGTTTTTTGGCAAGGCGGCACGTTCCGGCGAACTCTGGCTATTGCAGCCGAGCACTTTCATGAATCGATCAGGTCAAGCGGTTGCCGCACTGGCCAATTTTTACAAAATCCCCGCCAACGAAATTCTCGTTGTTCACGACGAGCTTGATCTGCCTCCGGGCGGCATTCGTCTCAAGCAAGGCGGCGGCAATGGCGGCCACAATGGCCTGAAAGATATTCAAGCCAAGCTAGGCACCCCGGACTTCTGGCGTCTGCGCCTAGGCATTGGCCACCCGCGCACACTGGGTCTGTCGCAACAAGTCGTCGACTTTGTGCTGCACCAGCCGCGCAAAGAAGAAATGCCCGATATTGAACACGCCCTCGCCCGCAGCCTGCTGGCCTGGCCAAAACTCGCCGCCGGAGACTTCACCGGCGCTCAACAACAGTTGCACGGCAAAGCTGTTTAGTTGGCAAGCTCTTGGCAACCTTTTAGGAAAAACCCATGTCATTGAAATGCGGCATCGTCGGCCTGCCCAACGTCGGCAAATCCACCCTCTTCAACGCCCTGACCAAGTCGGGGATCGCGGCGGAGAACTACCCGTTTTGCACCATCGAGCCGAACGTTGGCATCGTTGAAGTGCCGGACAAGCGCATGGCGCAGCTAGCTGCTATCGTCAAACCGCAAAAGATGCAGCCGGCGATTGTCGAATTTGTGGATATCGCTGGTCTGGTGGCTGGCGCCTCCAAGGGTGAAGGCCTGGGCAACCAGTTCCTCGCCAACATCCGCGAAACCGACGCCATAGTGCACGTCGTACGCTGCTTTACCGACGACAACGTCATTCACGTTTCCGGCGGCGTTGATCCGCTGCGCGATATCGAAGTGATTGATACCGAACTGGCGCTGGCCGACATGGCTTCAGTCGAAAAGGCACTCAACCGCTACCGCCGCCCGGCCAGTTCCGGTGACAAGGAAGCCAAGGCACTGGTCGCAGTCCTCGAAAAATGTTTCGCCCAGCTCGACCAAGCCAAAGCCGTGCGTGGCCTTGATTTGTCCAAGGAAGAACTCGCCCTGATCAAGCCGTTTTGCATGATCACCGGCAAGCCAGTGCTTTACGTTGCCAATGTGGCCGAAACCGGTTTCGAGAACAATCCCATGCTCGACGCTGTGCGCGCCCATGCCGCCACCGAAAAAGCCGAAGTTGTCTCAGTCTGCGCTGCGATCGAATCCGAAATCGCCGACCTCGACGATGAAGAAAAACAGATGTTCCTGGCTGACCTTGGCCTCGAAGAACCCGGTCTGGATCGCCTGATCCACGCCGGCTACAAGCTCCTCGGCCTGGCCACCTACTTCACCGCCGGCGTCAAAGAAGTCCGCGCCTGGACGATCCATCAGGGTGACACCGCCCCACAAGCGGCTGGCGTGATTCACACTGATTTTGAGCGCGGCTTCATTCGCGCCCAAACCATTGCTTTCGATGACTACATCACCTACAAGGGTGAAGCAGGCGCCAAGGAAGCCGGCAAGATGCGGGCTGAAGGCAAGGAATATATTGTTAAAGATGGGGATGTGCTAAATTTCCTGTTTAACGTCTAAAACAGGCTGAGGATGACAACTAACGCTGCTCAAAGCCACGACAAGGCGCAGAACGCGTTCAGCGAACTGAGCAAAGACACCTTGTTGCGTGTCTTTGAGCAATGCAGCGAAGCCATCCTCATCAGCGACAAAAACAACCGCATTACAGCGGTCAATCCCGCCTTTTCCC
>CAYRBE010000225.1:0-3686 GCA_964422345.1 uncultured Dechloromonas sp. | reverse complement strand
AAAAACTGTTGACGAAGCAGGGTCGCTACCTCAAAGGCATCACCACCATTGTTGCCCGGCCCGGCCAAAATCAATACCGGCTGGTTGTGTTGTCCGGCCAACTCCATCGCCCAAGCTGCGGCGGCGGCACCGGCACGTTGCATCAACGGTTCATCACGATGCCGCAGTTCAATCTGGCGCAGCGTTGAGGTCAGGTAAAGCACATTGTTCATGGCGAGATGCTAGCCCCAATACTGGCGGGCCAATCGAATAGTGGTGGTGTGAATAGCAACGGTATCACCAATTTGTTTTGCATAGCCACCGGCCATTGCAATCGCCACTGGAACGCCATGTGATTTGCACTGCTCAAAGACCTGCCGGTCACGCGCTGCCAAGCCCTCAAAACTCAGCGCCAGCCGGCCCAAACGGTCATCAACATATGGATCGGCCCCAGCCAGATAAATCACCAGGTCGGGCTGAAAGAGTTCGAAAGTGGAGGTCAGTCCATCTGCCAGATGCATCAAGTATGCGGCATCGGTGCAGCCATCAGGCAGCTCAATATCGAGATCACTTTGCTCCTTCTCGAAAGGAAAATTTCGCGCCCCGTGCATTGAAAAGGTGAAAACGCTTTCGTCCCCGGCCAGAATACTCGCCGTCCCGTTGCCTTGATGAACATCGCAATCAACAATCAAAATTTTGTTGGCCAGACCTTCGGCCTGCATCGCGCGGGCGGCAACAGCGGCATCGTTGAATACACAAAAACCTTCACCACGATCACGAAAAGCGTGGTGCGTACCACCGGCCAGATTGGCTGCCGCTCCGTCGTGCAACGCAGCCCGGCAGGCAGCGATGGTTGCCCCGGCTGAGCGGCGCGAACGTTCGACCATCTCTACACTCCACGGAAAACCAATGGCCTTTTTTGCCTTTTCAGGCAGTGCACCGTAGCAGACCTGCTCAATGTAGCTTGCATCGTGGGCGCGTAGTAATTGCTCATCAGAAGCTGCAGGTGGAATAGTGAAGTCGTCCGCCGAAAAATCGCCACAAGCAATCAGGCTTTCCCGCAAGCGGGAATACTTTTCCATCGGAAAACGATGCCCGGGCGGCAGTGGAAGGACGAAGGTATCGGTATAAAACAACTGCATCGATCAGGCGATCAACAATTCAATCAAATGCGGCCCGCCGGCCTGTTGAGCGTCAGCTAATGCCTGAGTGAATGTTTCGGCCGTATCACAGCGTAGGTAAGCCAGGCCAAAGCTCAGGGCTGCATGCTTGAAATCAATCCGCTGTGGCGTACGCCAGCCCAGCTCGAATTCAGGCAATTTCGCCTGTGGCAGGTAGTCAAAAATGCCGCCACCGCCGTTATTGACTACGACAATAGTCATTTCCCGCCCCTGCGCCAATGCCAAGCTGCCCAGATCATGCTGAGCTGAAAGATCGCCCAGCAGCACAAGCACACGGCCGTGAATTTCTGCCAGTCCGGCAGCGGTTGCGATGTTGCCATCAATGCCGCTGGCCCCCCGGTTAGCGTAAAACTGCAGGGGTTTTTCACCTGTGCCGGAATCGCTATCCAGATTACGGATAGCTAACGAGTTGCCGACAAAAATCGCCGAATTTTCCTTGGCAGATGCCAGCAATAGCGGAATATGCCAGGCATCGGCTGTTTGCATGACTGCGCTTTCACGCTGTTTGAACGATTCAAACCAACCGTCTGGGCAGGGGGCAGTGGTCTGCTTCAATAGGGCGGCACACACCGCCGCCGGGTCAGCACGCACAATATGGCTTAGTTTGTGCGTCGGGTCAGTCCAGCGGGGTAGGGGTTCAATCAGCGCATGGACAGAGGCGGGCCGCCCGAGCAGGTTTTGCAGATGACGCGTTACGGGATAAGCGCCGAAGCGAATGATCCATTCCGCATCAGCCGGGAGTTCATCGCCCAACCAACGGTTGTAATAAACCACCAAATGGCTGCGCTGATGCGGCCCGAAGCGCAAGCCAGAGAGTGGCTCGGCAAAAATAGGGCAATTCAGCTTGGCGGCCAATGCGGTAACGGCGTTGGCAAAATCGCCCCCTTTGACTTGTTCACCACACACAATAAAACCCGGCCGACCAGAAATTGACTGTGCCAAGTCAGACAGATCGAGCGCATCGTGTTGCGGCTTGTTCGCCTCAATTACCACCATGCGATCCGGCTTGGCTAACGGCTGTATATCGCCGGAAGGCAACAAAGGCTCACGAAATGGCTGGTTGAGATGAACCGGGCCGGGCAGGGGCCAAGTTGACTGCTCAACAACTCGGGCCGCCAGACGAACCAGATATCCGGAATCAACGGTGACATCAGGTGTACCGAGAGCATAACTGGCCCGAACATGGCTGCCGAACAAGTTGATCTGATCTACCGTCTGGTTGGCACCGCAAGCTTGCAACTCAGGTGGCCGGTCGGCAGAGATCAAGATTAGCGGAATATCTGACTGACTGGCTTCAATCACAGCAGGCAACCAGTTCGCTGGCGCAGTACCTGAAGTTGCGAGTAACAGAACCGGACGCTGGCTGGCTTTGGCCATGCCTAAGGCTAAAAACGCTGCGCTACGCTCGTCAATGGCAATCGTGCAATCCAGCCCCGTCTGACGCAGCATGGCCAGAGCCAGTGGCGTTGAACGCGAGCCGGGCGAAAGAACTGCATGTGTCACTCCCGCTGCAGAAAAACCTGCCACCATGGTTTGTGACCAAAGGAAATTCAGGTTGCCAATATCGGTCATTCTTCTGTATCCGGGAGAGAAAGCGGAAATTGTAGTCGCTACAATCCGAATAAAACTGCGAAGCCGTGCTAATATTCGCGCCGCTGAAGTTGTACGGCAAATGCCGAGCAGCCAATGCGGAGTGGTAGTTCAGTTGGTTAGAATACCGGCCTGTCACGCCGGGGGTCGCGGGTTCGAGTCCCGTCCACTCCGCCAGTCAAAATAACCCGTTGCAAATCGAGATGATTTCCAGCGGGTTTTTTGTGCGAGTTTACTTTTCAACAATCTGAATGATTGCCCCGGCCAGTACTGTCGGGTCTTCCGCGCCGACGATGACGTGACTGCTGTTCAGAATGAAAGTCGGCACCATGCGGATACCCATTTGACGCACCATTCGCTCATCTTCGCGCACCGTTTCGGCAGCCTCATCCGAATCCAGATAGGCTTTGACTTCAGCCGCAGGATGGCCACGTTCAGTTGCAATCTTAATCAGCGTTTCCAAATCACCCACTGGCTCACCGTTCTGAAACTGGGCAACAAACAATCGTTCAGCCAGCGTATCGGCATTGCCTCGCTGCTGAGCCCAATAAAGCAAGCGATGGGCCTGCAGGGTGTTGGCTCGCAAACTGATCTTTTCAAAGGCGAAATCCAGCCCGTAATCCCGGCCAGCCTGACGTACCCGTTCAAAAAGCGCTTCAACCGGCGCTTTGCCACCAAACTTTTGCTCAAGAAAGGGGAGGTAAGGCTCGCCTTCCGGTGGTGTATCGGGGTTCAGGAAAAATGGCCGCCAGCGGGTTTCGTAGGTAAAGTCCGGATATACATCACGAACCTTGGCGACCGCCGTTTCAAGACGGCGTTTGCCAATGAAACACCAAGGGCAAACAATATCGGCAACAATGTCAATTTTTACCATGCCAGCTATTCAATAAAGATGATGAAATGAAGACTGGTTGGGAAACAATTCGTTCAAACGAG
>CAYRBE010000224.1:0-3688 GCA_964422345.1 uncultured Dechloromonas sp. | reverse complement strand
CCAATCTCGGCACGCTTGTAATGCAGTATGTCTGCCATTGCAACGGCATCTGCGCCACCCTCGCGAACGGCGTCCAGCAAGTCTTCCGGCTTCCCCATACCACCACTCGCAATAACCGGCACAGAAACTTCCGCTGTCACGGCTCTCACCAAGGCAATATCAAAACCTTTTCGGGTTCCCTCACGGTCCACAGATGTCAACAATACCTCGCCAGCACCCATTACTACACCGCGTTTCGCCCACTCGATAACATCCAGTCCGGTACGCTCGCGACCGTTATTGGTGTAAACCTCCCAACGATCAGAACCCACTTGCTTGGCTTCGATTGAGAGAACCATACACTGGCTACCAAAGCGGCGGGCAATTGCGGAGATGAGCTCCGGATTAGCGACCGCCGCCGTATTGGCAGCCACCTTATCGGCGCCCGCCCGCAGAATCTGCGTTGCGTCATCCACCGATCGAATTCCACCACCCACTGTCATGGGTACGAAAATGTTTTTTGCCGCCGACCTGACGATATCGCCCAAATGGTTGCGGCCATAAAGGCTGGCCACACAATCCATGTAGATCAGTTCATCCACACCCTGATTGTAGTAGCGCAATGCATGCTCGCTAGGTGATCCAATAACACGCAGGCCTTCCAAGTGAATTCCCTTGATCAGATTGGGGCCCTTAATGTCGAGGCGAGCAATGAGTCGAACATTTCCCAAGGCATTCAACTCACTGGCTGTCATGCCAAACGGCGTGGCGCAACTTCCACTCGCCATTGTCCTGGTACCACAGGTGCGGTGAACGGAACTGATCTGCAAGCGCACGAAAATACTCGCGATCCATTGTCGGCTGTTCAAACATCTTGCTCGCCACAGGAAACTCTTGCTCAGGCACGCTCAAATATTTAAATAATTCGTCTGCAAAACGCTCGGGGAACTCGTGGTCGAAACGCTTGACCAACGCAACGCCCTCCTCACGGTTGATATCGCCTGATCGGATTTCTTGTGCTGCATCGTAGCTGGCGCGGCCAATACCAAACTTGACCCCGGTTGTATAAAAATGAAGGTCATCAACGCGATCATCAATACCGTTGTATTTCGAATAAGTCCCGGCCGTGCGCTCTGGCGAAGCCTGGAACCCACCATGCTCGACGGCATAGTAATAGCAAGCTTGGGGGTGCCACTTCAGGTAATAGCCCAAATATTGAACGTCGATATTTTGCTCGGCGATCCGACTTGGCTCAGCCGGTAAGTAAGGCTGCAAATCATTTTGATCAAGCCCGAACTGAGATTTAAGATCGGCGAGAGATACGCCGCCAAGATAAATTTTCGATTGGTCTGCCGCGGTATAAAAGGAACCATCACGCTTCGCCGTGCCCGTATCACTAATGGGGTTCCCGTATTCCGCTTCATTCTCACCATAGAAAACCAGTGGTATGTTGAACAGCAGCGCCATCTTTGGCGCCAGCGCTTTCTGTCCAATCACGAAGGCCTGAAAGGGGTTGAGCAGCAATTCGGTCGAAAGCCTGGTCAACAAGCGATGCACTCGCCCATTGGGAGTCATGAGAAAGTTATCTTGCCCCGCATGAATCCATGACTGAAAATTTTTCCAACCCCAGTCCGTATAGATATGCGGGGCCCATGTCACGGTAAGCGGGTGCATGCCATATTTTGTTTTCAGGATATGGGAAGCATAAAAACTGTCCTTCCCCCCAGATCCCGGCACAATACAATCGTAAGAGCCATCATTCTTGCGATGTTTGGCACAAAGCTCCAGTAGCAGCCTCTCGCGATCATCCCAATTGATACTGTGACGTTTGCGGTCGGTAAAGTTGCAAGCATCACAAACACCGTTTTTATCAAAGTTGATGGTTGCCTTCTTTGTTTCTTTCGTATGCGTGTACTCAACTGCTGAATTGGGCCGTTGATTGGAAATTACACACTTCTTGCAATAAACGACATTTTGGGGCAAGCCATAGCGTGCCTCAGGATTTGGACTGTCTTTTGCGAATAGTGCCAAGTCAACAGCAGCAGGGTATCTTATGGTTTCCACTTGCTAATTTCCTAAAATAAATTGTTATGTTCCACGACTACACATTGGTCAAACTACTTTGCAGACAGCTGTAGCGGATAAATGGACGTTCCTATCTGCTGCAGTATTTGCCTATTCAACAAAGTCTCGATGTCTGATGAGAAAATCTTCAGCTGCTTTCAAATCATCGGATGTGTCTATGTCAATTGAACTTTCTTCAGCCATAACGAATGGAAGGGTGTTGTCGCGGTATAAGCCCCCCTCTAAAGCATCGCCTCTAACGATAAATATTGCTCCATTTGGTAAGTAATATGGCTTTAGTTTTTGGCGCTGCGGATTGCCGGAACGCACATCCATGCAGAATCGTATGTAGTCGCCGTCGCCCGAGGTCTGCATCAGCCAGCCATGCTTCTGGCCGACCGGATAGACGGATGCCAGGGTATCGTCGTCGCTGCGGCGATTCTTGAAATAGAACTCGACAGCTTCGTCGATGTGGGCGGAAGTGCGCAACGGGGACGTAGGCTGCAACAGCACTATGTAGTCGAAGCGGCGACCACTGGCATCCGCGTGCGTTTCCCAAGCATGCCTGATCACATCGAGCATGCTGGAATCATCCCCGGCGAGTTCGGCCGGCCGCAGGAACGGAACCGCTGCGCCCGCACGACGCGCGGCCGCAGTGATGTTGTCCGCATCCGTGGACACCAGCACGTCGTCAATCGCACTGGCGCCCAGCGCGGCGGAAACCGTCCACTCGATCAGCGGCTTGCCCGCGCAATCAAGAACGTTCTTGTTCGGCAGCCCTTTCGAACCGCCCCTGGCTGGGATCAAGGCCAACAGACTGAAGCCGTCATACATTTTAGCTAGACTACTTTTTGAAATGAATGGGCTCAATCGGGCCGTCGAGTTTCTTGCGCCTGAAATTAAACGACGACTGCGGAACGGCAACGGTCTTGGCCTCTGCTCGACCCCAATGCTTTTCGGCCTGATCGAGCAGGCGAAGATTTCGCTGCGCCACGATTTCCTGCAGGCCCAGCAATTCGAGAGCCGTAAAGTTGTGCGAAATGATGGCGGTGATCTTGGAGGCGTCGCCCAGTTCCTTCACGTACTGTTCGAGGTCGCCGTTGTACTGTTCCTTGATCGAGTCCTTGTAGGTGTAGTACCACTCCGAGCCGGGATAGGCGGTCGCGAAATGAGGGCGCGTGTGAATTCCCAGTTTGATCAGCGCAGCAATCGTGTTGCGCACGCTTTGAAACGATTCCTCGGGAAAGCCGATGATGATGTTGGGAATCGGAATGATCCCGGACTTCATGCATTCGCCGACGGAATCAATATTCTTTTGGACGGTGGTGCCCTTGCCAAGCTTTTTGAGAATACCCGGGTCGAAGGACTCAAGGCCATAGACCAGATGGGTGCAGCCGGCTTCGTACATGAGTTTCAGTATTTCCGGCCGATGAAGCGAAGCGTGGCTGGTGCCGCTCCAATAGACCCCGGGCTCCTCGCCGGGAGGCGCAGCCTTCCCGCCGGGCCGGCGCGATGAAGGCTGCAGGCCGGCGGCTATCCATTTTTCGCAAATCTCCTTGATCCAGGTATGTCCGCTGGACGCATCCATGGTCATCAGGTTTTCATCGAGGAAGTTCGCGAAATCGATGTCGTACTTTTCCTTCAG
>CAYRBE010000223.1:0-3735 GCA_964422345.1 uncultured Dechloromonas sp. | reverse complement strand
GCCGGGCCTTTCGAGGCATTGAGAATGCGAAACTGGATACCGGCTTCATCAGTCGCCGCCGCCATGGCGCCACCCAGCGCATCGACCTCGCGTACCAGATGTCCCTTGCCGATCCCGCCAATCGACGGGTTGCAACTCATCGCCCCCAGCGTATCGAGGTTGTGGGTGAGCAGCAGGGTATTGGCGCCCGTTCGCGCGGCCGCAAGCGCAGCCTCGGTACCGGCATGGCCGCCGCCAACAACAATGACATCGAATCGGGTGGGATAGAGCATCTAATTGAGTTTGCTGCAGCGCAGTATCGGGACGCGGATTTTACGTCAAAGCGCTGAAAATTCACAGGTTTTTGGCACTTTTAGCCTGTGCACCGTAGCATTTAGAAAGGCGCACCCTCAGGTGTCGTACAGAGGCAAATATCCGATCTACGGCTGGTTAGCCAGCGTCCTGACATCAGCAAACTGGATCTTGATTGTTGTGATGGTTTGATCTGTTGACCAGAGCTTGATATGACCTGAAGGCTCCTTCGGCACGCCGTCGCCGGGCGTGTAACCAAGATAAACCAAAATGCTGGGTGAAATACAGTTGGTCAGTATTCGCATGCCGCTATCTTTCACCGTCCATACCCAATGGCTGTTAAAAGCTTGGTAGGTCGAATTGCCAGTGAATTCGGCAAAGGCCGCCAGCAGATTGTCGCTAAATCCGGTTTCTGCGTCGGACAGGGTCGATAACGCTGGATACGCGGTGATTGGCACTGCTTCGGTGCCACCATCGACGTAGTAACGATGCGCCCGGTTACCTGCATCGTCAAAGGTATAGCTGAAGGCAATCGGATCGCCGACCGCAAGATTAGTCGGATGCTGGTAGCCCTCAATTGAGCTAATGTAGGCCTTGATTCGGGTCGTCACTGATTCGGCATGTGCATTCCCGTAGCCCAAACTAAAGGCGAAAAAGAGGAGAAGCATAATTCTCAGTTTCATAGCGATTTCCACATTGTATTTTTTTGGTAGATCAAACAGCCCGTATTCCTTGCCCTACATAGCAGTATCAAGTAATGTCAGATAAAGAACATCTGTTGAATTTAGGAAATGAACCGACTCGACAACGATGAGATGCTGCTTATTTTGCAGCAAACGCTCAGCAAAAAACGCGTTTTGATTGTCGACCGCAATGCGCCGGCCCGGGATACCCTGCGCCTGATGCTTTCAGCACTGGGTATTACCACCGTACATGGGGCAGGTAACTCGGCCGAAGTCATTCGTCAGGTAAAGGCCAATCGTTTCGACATGATCCTTTCCGACTTTGTGCTGGATGATGGACGCGACGGCCAGCAACTGCTTGAAGAGTTACGCCATGCGCACTTGATTCCGCTTTCAACCGTCTATCTAATCATCACCAGCGAACGCAGTCATACCAACGTCGTTTCAATGGCTGAACTCGTCCCGGACGACTACCTGATTAAGCCCTTCACGGCTGAGCAATTAAAGGTCAGACTGGTCAAAGCCACCTTCAAAAAGCACATCCTGCGCAGAATTTATGAGCAAATCGCACGCGGCGCGCTACTCGAAGCGATTGCTGCCTGCGACCGGGTGGTTAAACAACAGACCGCCTACACCTACGATGCGCTGCGTTTCAAAGGTGAAATTCTGCATACACTGGGCCGCACTCGTGAGGCTGAGGAAGTTTTCCGCTACATTTTGGAAGGCAAAGTTGTTCCCTGGGCAAAAATGGGGCTGGCCATGGCGCTCCGTGACCGAGGCGCGCTTGATGAAGCAGGTAAACTCGCCGAACAGGTCATACAGGAAGCCCCTGAATACCTGTCTGCTTATGACTTTTTAGCCTCAGTTCATGAGGCGCAGGGGCAACTTGTTGCAGCCCAGGAAACCTTTCAACGCGCGGCAGACTTTTCGCCTCACAACACCCTGCGCCAACGCATGGTCGGCGATGTCGCAGCCCGCAATAAAGACCTGATGGCGGCCGAAAAAGCCTACGGCAAGGTCATTGAGCGCAACCGTGGCTCCAGCCTGCGCTCAGTTGATGATTTCGCCAACATGGCGCGAATATTAGTCGAGCGGGGAGATGTCACCGCTTCCAGAAAAATTACCGCTGACATGAAACGAGAAATGCGCGGTGACAAACAAGCCGAGTTGGCCGCGCTGATCTGTGAAAGCCTCTGCCTTGATGCCGAAGGTTCGGCTGAAAAGGCAGCTGAAATGGTTAATCAGGCACTGGCGCTGCAAACCAAGGTCAGTAGCGAAGCGCATGAAAAAGGCAAACATGCCTCGCAGCGAATAACGATTGATCTTGCTCATGCCTGCTATGCCACGGGAAAACGAAGTGAGGCCGAACAGCTGATGCGACAGGTCGCCGCTGAAAACAATGAAGACCTGCATCTGCTCGACCACATCGCCAGTGTCTTCGAAAAGACCGGTCAGCCAGATGCCGGCAAGGCGCTATTGGATCGGGTTGGCAAGGAAATCGTCGATCTCAACAACGAGGGGGTTTTGGCTGCCCGCGAGGGCGATTTGGAAGGTTCCGTGCAATTGCTGATTCAGGCAGCTGAAAAAGTGCCCAACCTGCAGTTTCTGATCAATGCCGCCAAAGCAATCTTCACCTTGCTCGACAAAAAAGGCTGGGATACTGAACTGGCGGCGAAAGGGGAGGAATTTCTGGTTCGCGCCCAGCGTAAAGATCCGAAAAACGCCAAGATTGCCTCTGCCCGCGCGCTCTATACAACAGTCGCTAAAAAATATGGCGTGTCGACGTTCTGATTTTGCCCCGGCTAGATGCCGAGATAACGCTGCCAAACGCCGTGATCGGCCTCCAGTTCGCTAGACGCCCCCTGCCAGACGACCTGCCCACGCTCAATAATGGTGTGACGATCGGCCAGAGCGATCAGCTTTTCGACGTATTTGTCGATCACTAAAATACTTTGCCCGGCAGCACGCAAACGGGCGAGACAAGCCCAGATTTCCTCACGAACCAGCGGCGCCAGCCCCTCGGTCGCTTCATCGAGAATCAACAGCCGTGGGTTGGTCACCAAGGCCCGGCCTATCGCCAGCATTTGCTGCTCGCCGCCGGAAAGCTGGTTGCCGAGATTTTTTGAGCGCTCAAGCAAACGCGGGAACAGTTCATAAACCCGGCCCGGCGTCCATGGTTCGACCTGATTGCGGCGATTGGCGAAAAATGCCACTAAATGCTCGTGCACCGTAAGGTTGGGAAAAACCTGCCGGCCTTCCGGAACCAGTGCAATACCGGCCCGGCCAATGCGGTCAGGGCGCTGATTACCGATTTCCTCGCCGGCAAAACGAATACTCCCGGCCTTGACCGGCTCCAAACCACAAATGGCGCGCAGAGTCGTCGTTTTGCCCATGCCATTACGCCCGAGCAGCGTTGCAACCTCGCCATCCTGCATGCTCAGATCAAGACCAAACAAGACCTGACTCGTGCCATAAGCGACTTCCAGGCCTTTAATTTCAAGCAGGGCGCTCACAGGTGATCTCCCAGATAGGCCCGGCGCACTTCCGGATTGGCCCGAACATCTTCCGGCAAGCCAGTGGCGATCAAGCGGCCATTGACCAGTACCGAAACCCTGTCGGCCAGCCGGAAAACGGCTGCCATGTCATGCTCAACCAGCAGGATCGTGACATGGCGCGCCAGATGCTCAATCAACTCGACCATGCGGGCCGATTCCTCCGGGCCGGTCCCCGCCATCGGCTCATCAAGCAGCAGCATTTTGGG
>CAYRBE010000222.1:0-3737 GCA_964422345.1 uncultured Dechloromonas sp. | reverse complement strand
TCAGTTGAGAGTTTAGGGGGGAGACTTGGGCAATACAGTTCGATAGCCCACATAACCAACACTCAAAGGATTAGTGAGAGTTGGACAAGCCATACAGGCTTCAAGGTTTTTGACTTAAATTGTCAGGAATGGATACCTTGTTTTCCCCACGGTAAATGACTCAGCTCGGCCAATGCAGTCGTTCAAAACCGATGTCACAAGACTTTGTCGCCAGGGCTTTCAGTTGGATACATTTCCCAAAATGTACGACACCAACTTGGTTTATAGGCCAATAATGCCATCCACTTCATGCTAAGCCTTTGATATGCTGTAAAAATGAGCATAGGCTCATTGCTGAAATGTATCGATTTCAGGTGCCGTTCATCGATACCCGAAAAAGCATTTATGTGAGCGCGGGGACCTTGGCAACGGAAACTGGCTGGCAAGCAAATGCTGATATTGAACTGGAGGAGTGGAAAGTGACTTACAAGCCAACAGCAAGACGTCAATTTTTGTTAGGTGTAGGTGGTGCTAGTGTGCTTGCTACCGTCGGTTGCACTCAAGGCTCTGTGGTGACACAGCCGACCAAAACCGCCGCCCCTGTTAATGGCGTTGAGATTGCCACTATCAATGGCTCTGAAAACATACTCCAGTACATCACTCGCATTAAAGGCCACTACGACCATGATCTTTTCAAGGCGGTCATTGGTGCAGCGAATCCGTACAAGGAAGGTGATGAATCCCTTGGTATCGCAGCCAGCTCAGAACAGAGTCGCTCGCACGCAAGAACGTTGATATCAAACACACGCATCGGTGACCTGTTGAAGCATCCGATGCTTGAAGACGCGGTTTATGCGTTGGTTATTGAAACGACTGACACGAGAGCATTGGCCAAAATTAGTGAATGGACCATGGGGGAACTGAAAGCATTTTTGCTAACGCGCCCCGAAGAAGAGATTAAAGCCATCATGCCCGGATTAAGCAGCGACATCATCGGTATGGTAGTGAAACTGATGAACAATGATGAGCTGATTAAAGTCGGGCAGACTGTTTTCAACCCACTCCCGAATTCGCAAATCGGAGCTAAGGGATATATGGGAGCCCGCGTTCAACCCAACTCGCCCACCGACCACCCGGATGACATTCAATGGCAGGTGTTCAATGCCTGGGCATTTGGTGTTGGCGATGTCGTGTTGGGAAACAACCCCGTCTCAGGTGAGATTGAAAAAATTGCAGGCATTGAACGAGCGTTAAAAGAGATTCTCGACGCCTTCAAGCTTCAAGACTTTCTGCCGCACTGTTGCCTGACGCATATTGATGCCCAAGCCCAAATTGAAAAACTATATCCCGGCTTGACTGCGCTTTGGTTCCAAAGCTTGGGAAGTACGGTTGATGCTAATGCCGTGTTTGACGTGACTGTGGACAAAATGCTGACGCATGCCAAGCAGCGTCAAGGCAAATACGGGTTGTATTTTGAAACAGGGCAGGGTGCCGACGCTACGAATGGCGCTGCTGCTGGATTTGATATGGTGATACATGAATCCCGCAAATACGGATTCGCTCGCGCCCTAAAGCAAAAAGTGGCTTCAGCCCAGCAAGCGGCAGGCTCAAACAATCAGCCATGGGTTCATCTTAATGATGTGGCTGGGTTTATTGGCCCTGAAGTATTTAGAACAAAAGAACAGTTGGTACGTTGCTGCCTGGAAGACATCGCGATGGGCAAACTGCACGGCCTGACGATTGGGCTGGACATTTGCTCAACGCTCCACATGTCTGTAGGTCTGGATGACTTGGATTGGTGTATCGACCAGATCATGCCAGCCAACCCAGCCTACCTCATGGCGTTACCGACAAAAAATGATCCGATGCTGTCGTATCTTTCGACATCAGTTCAAGATCATGTGCGGATACGCAACAAATTTGGCTACAAGGTCAGCAATGCTATATGGGATTTTTTCCAACGTCTTGGCGTGGTCAATTCTGATGGTTCGCCCGGCCCTCATTTTGGAGACCCGACCTGGGTGTACATGCAATTCCGCCGAGCCCTCAAGGATACTCGCAGCGATACTGAATTAAGGTCGGAAGCAAGCAGAAAAATACAGGAAGTCCGATCACGCGGCGTATGGATTGCGGAAGGTCACGGTACGCATCCGTGGGATATCGAGCCCAAGTTGGAAAAATACATCCGGAATTTAGTCGATGACGGCAAGAAAATGATCTACACCACTTTGCCCGCTGAGTACGAAAAACAGATTGCACCTGCGATCAAAATCAAGACGGAATCAGTCAGTCGTGATGACTATATTCTTCACCCGCCCACTGGGGAAAAACTATCATCAGATTCATTGCAAGTGCTCAACGACCTACGAACACGTCAGGGAGGCGACTACAACATCCAAATCATGATCTCAGACGGACTCAACGCTAACGCGATTACTGATAAGGGGCATGTCGACGCCTATTTGCCCAAACTGCAACAAGCTTTACAACAGTCTGGAATGAAAGTGGCGCCCGATACCCTAGTTTGCACTTCAGGTCGTGTTCGCGCAGGCTACCGCACTGGCGAAGTCTTGTTTGGAGCACGTAGTAACAAGCAAGAAAGATGTGCGATGCTTCATATCATAGGAGAACGCCCCGGCTCAGAACACCATTCGTTCTCGATATACCTTTCTGCGCCCCCGGTCAGTGTCTGGTCAACACCCGGAAAACTCGACCACGACGTTACTAAAGTGATCGCCAACGTTGCAGATACCGCATTAGTACCCGACATCGCAGTCACAGAAACAGTTCGAATACTCAAACAGATGATGGCTGCACCAGCATGATGTTTGGCACTACGAATTGGCTACGCGAATTAGCAGGCAACAAAAAAGCCAATCCTGAGATTGGCTTGTTTGCTTGGTTTTACTGGTGCGCCCGGAGCGATTCGAACGCCCGACCCCTTGGTTCGTAGCCAAGTACTCTATCCAGCTGAGCTACGGGCGCACTGCAAAACAGCGCGAATTATACGGAATTTGGACCTGATGAACAGGGGTTTTGGAAATTTTGATTAAAACAGTTTTGGTGGGGGCTGTTTTTTAGTCACAGAAATGGCTTGTTTGGTGACGATAAAAAGCAGAAAGCCCATGGGTTTCAAGCATGGGCTTCGTACATCTTAAACCTCGGCAATCACGGCCTCGGTAATCGGCTTTTCGCCGTTTGGGTACTACTCAGCAATCTCAAGAAACTGTGGTGGACTGTCAACCATGAAGCCTCCTGTTACTTGGTGAAACAACCGCCCTAACCGAACTTACTATTAGCTAGAACTTGATTTAACAATAGCTCATAAAAACAGAAAATCAAGGTAATTGTTCTGTGCTTTAGCGGGCCACGGGTTTGACTCGGCTGGCTGCCAGCTTGGCGCGTTCGCGGGCTTGTTCGATGTTTTCGCCATTGGCGACTGCCACGCCCATGCGGCGTTTTTTGAAAGATTCCGGCTTGCCGAACAGGCGCAGGTCACTACGCGGCACAGCCAAGGCTTCTTCGATGCCGGTAAAGGCAATGCCTTTTTCTTCCATGTCGCCGTAGATCACCGCCGAGGCGCCGGGTTCGCGCAGGGCGGTGTCGACCGGTAGGCCGAGGATGGCGCGGGCGTGCAGTTCGAATTCCGAAAAGCGTTGTGAGCAGAGGGTGACCAGCCCAGTGTCGTGCGGGCGGGGGCTGTCTTCGGAGAACCAGACTCGATCGCCCTTGACGAACAGTTCGCCGCCAACCACGCC
>CAYRBE010000221.1:0-3739 GCA_964422345.1 uncultured Dechloromonas sp. | reverse complement strand
GGCGCTGGTAATCCATCGGCTGATAGTCATAAATTTCCTTGTCAAATGCAGGCGGGTTTTACTGCGCGCCGACTTCATTCCATAATATGGTCAGTTACTTATTTACGGAAGCCAGATGGAGCACCTTGATCCCTTGTCAGCATATGCTTATCTCCAGCACAACAGCAATGCTTTGCTGGTCGATTGCCGTACTGAAATCGAGCATATGTACGTCGGACACCCGGCCGGTGCTGAGCATATTGCCTGGCAGGAAGGGCCGGACTGGGAGATTGATCCGGAGTTTGCGGTCAAGGTGAAGCGCTTGCTGATGGGCGATCTGGCGCGTCCGGTATTGTTGATTTGTCGTAGCGGCCAGCGGTCTGTGGCGGCAGGGTTGGCTTTGGAGGCTGCCGGGTTCTCAAATGTGATTAACGTGCTCGAAGGCTTTGAGGGTGATCGTGACGAGAACTGCCAGCGTGGCACTTTGGGGGGGTGGCGTTTCCACGGCCTACCGTGGTTTCAGTCTTGATCTGCCGTGGGCAATTGTCGCTAGCGCCCCAAAACTCATCAGGCTGATCATACCAAGCGCCATTGTGATGGTTGATCCCCAGAGCGCGGGGGCGATCAGTGCGGCGGCTAGACTATTAAATCCTGATTGAAAGAATGTCTGGCAGGACGCGGCCAGACCGCGCTCGGTGGCGAATGGGTCGAGCGCCATCAGCGTCAGGCTGGGCATGGCAAGAGACATCCCGAAGGTGTAAATAAATAAAGGCATGACGCTCCACGGCAGCGCGGGGGGTAGGGTGAGGTTCAGGCTGAGGTTGAATATTCCGGCTGTGCCCATGACCAGATAGCCGATGATTAGAGTGTGCTTGATCGATATTTTCCCGGCCAGTCTTCCGGCCAGCCAGGAGCCACTCACCAGTCCGCCCATTGCCGGGCCAAACAGCCAGAGAAAGCCAGTTTCCGGAACGCCCAAATGGCGCATCAGGAAAACCGGGGCGGATAAAACGTAGATGAAGAAGCCGCTAAAGTTGAGTGATAGCGCGGCGCAGGCGAGCAGAAATGGTTTTGAGCTGAAAACCTTCCAGTAGGTTTTGCCGAGGTAGGCCGGTTGTAAGGAGCGGCGTTTTTCTACGGGCAGGGTTTCTGGTAGCAGTTTCCAGCAGGCTAGCCAGAGTGCTGCGGTGCACAGCACCAAAAAGGCAAAAACCGAGCGCCAGCCAAAGAAGGTTTGCAGCCAGCCACCAATCACCGGCGCCAAAGCAGGTGCCAGCGCAAACATCATGGTGATCTGCGACATCAGGCGTTGGGCGGCCGCACCGTCGTAAAGGTCGCGGACAATGGCGCGGCTGATCACGATGCCCGCGCCGGCAGTGATCCCCTGCATGGCGCGCCAGAACAAGAGTTGTTCGATGCTGGTGGCGAAGGTGCAGCCGAGCGAGGCTAGTCCAAACAGGGCAAGCGATCCAAGGATCACCCGGCGGCGGCCAAAGCGGTCGGAAATGGCACCGTGCCAGAGGGTCATCAAGGCAAAGGAGAGCAGGTAGATCGATAGCGTTTGCTGAACTTCAAGCTGCGATGCACCCAGTTTGGCGGCAATTTCTGGAAATGAAGGCAGGTAGGTGTCGATCGAAAATGGCCCGAGGGCTGAAAGCGAGGCGAGCAGGATAGCGATGCCGCGCTGACTTGTGGCCTGCCCCGGATTATCCACGGGCGAAGCGCCGGTATTGGATGGCCTCGGCGATATGCGGGGCCTTGATGTCGGCGCTGTCGGCTAGATCGGCAATCGTTCGCGCAACTTTGAGGATGCGATGCCAGGCGCGGGCTGAAAGATCAAGTTGAGCGCTGGCCTGCTGTAAGAGTTTGCTGCCAGCTTCATCCGGGGTGCAGCAGCTATCGACTTCGGCCGTGTTGAGCCGGGCATTGGGTTTTTGCTGGCGCGCCATTTGCCGGGCCAGCGCCTGTTCGACACGGCCGCGCACGGTGGCTGAGCTTTCGCCTTGCGCTTTGCCGGATAAAACATCGGTTGGCAGGGCGGGGACGTCAATCAACAGGTCGATACGGTCAAGGAAGGGGCCGGAGAGTTTTCCTCTGTAGCGCGCAATCTGATCTGGCGTACAACGGCATTTTCCATTGCTATGGCCGAGAAAACCGCACATACAGGGGTTCATTGCGGCGATTAGCTGGAATTCAGCGGGGAATTCGGCCTGATGCGCGGCGCGGGCGATATGAATCCGGCCGGTTTCCAGTGGTTCACGCAAGGTTTCGAGGACTTTGCGATCAAATTCAGGTAATTCATCCAGAAAAAGCACGCCTTGATGCGCCCGGCTGATTTCTCCGGGGCGGGGTGGATTGCCCCCGCCGACCAAAGCTACTGCGGAAGCCGTGTGGTGAGGTTGCCTGAATGGACGCTGGCCAAATTCCTCCGGTTTGAACTGGCCAAGCAAGGAAAGTACGGCGGCAGAAGATTTTGCGGCGGCCAGATCAAGCGGCGGCATCAGCCCCGGCAGGCGGGCGGCGAGCATGGATTTGCCCGAACCTGGTGGGCCGACCATTAGTAGCGAGTGATTTCCTGCCGCAGCAATCTCCAGTGCGCGCTTGGCTTGTGCCTGACCGCGCACCTCGCTGAGGCAGGGGAAAAATGCTGTTTTTTCGATGTGCACCGTAGCACTCGGTGAAAGCAGAGTGCGCTCGCTTAAATGGGCGCAGACTTCGAGCAGGGAGCGCGCCGAAAGGATGTTTCCGGCGCCGGTCAGCGTGGCTTCACGGGCGCTAAGTTCGGGTAGGATGAAGGCCTTGCCGTTGTTGGCGATTTGCAGCGCCATCGCAAGCGCACCACGGATTGGCCTGAGTTCGCCTGATAATGAAAGCTCCCCGGCGAACTCGTAATCGGCCAAGGCTTTACTTGGAATCTGGTTGCTGGCCGCAAGGATGCCGAGCGCAATCGGCAGATCAAAACGCCCGGATTCCTTGGGTAAATCAGCCGGGGCCAGATTGACAGTGATCCGTTTAGCCGGGAATTCGAAGCCGGAATTTAGAATGGCAGCGCGAACTCGGTCGCGGGCTTCCTTGACTTCGGTATCGGGCAGACCGACCAGCGTAAAGCTGGGTAATCCACCGGCGATGTGAACTTCAACAATTACCGGCGGGGCGTTCAGGCCATCCAGCCCACGGCTGTGTGCGATGGCCAGTGCCATGATTGCTTACTCGCCCGAGCGGGCTTTTTCCAGCGCGTCGACGCGGGCTTCAAGATCCTTCAGCTTGGCGCGGGTGCGGGCCAGTACCTGCGCCTGAACATCAAACTCCTCGCGGGTCACCAGATCGAGCTTGGCAAACATGCCGCTCATCACAGCCTTGGCGTTCTTTTCAATATCCTTGACCGGCGAATTGGCCAGTAGGGCGCTCAATTTTGCGCCGATTTCTTCGAGATTTTTAGGGTCAATCATGGCTTCCTCCGTTTCGTTTGAGTGTACCACAGCGGCCTAATGTGAGTTTTTGTCTGGGTGCTCGCCAGTGGTGCATGTGGTGCAAGGTTTGCACGGATTTGGTGCGCCACCTCGACATGTTTTTGTGCGAAACGGCCTAAAATCTATGATTTAGATCAATTTTATTGCTGGCACGCTATGTGCTGATGTGAAGTTACAAAAAATTTTATTTTGATTCTACTTTTGGAGAGTACCCATGAAGAAATCCCTAGTTGCAATGCTGATCGCCGGTGCCTTTGCTGCCCCTGCTTTTGCCCAAACCGCTGCTCCGG
>CAYRBE010000220.1:0-3767 GCA_964422345.1 uncultured Dechloromonas sp. | reverse complement strand
GCCGACGTTTACAAATGTCGCCAGCCGGATGGTAGCGCTGTGATCTCAAACAATCCCTGCAGTGATGGCAGCAAAACAGTCAAAACTGTAGCGAACGACACCGTTTCGGCAGAAAACCGCGAGCAGGCGGAAAAGGATGCTGACCGTCTGGAAGATTACGCCGACAAGCTGGAGGCCAGACGATTGGCTCAGGAAGAAGCCGAGCGCAAGGAGCGCGAAAGGCTCGCCACAATTGCCGCATCGACGCCGGTCACTATCGTTCAGCCAGTCAATGTACAGCAGCCTCCTTACTACGGTAGCCCAACCTATATCCTGCCACCACCGCGCTACCCACAAGTCAGGCCACATCCGGACCCAACACCACCGGCTGTGATTACGCCCGCACCCATCGGACCATCGACAAAACCAGCCAATATTTATCAGGCACCGGGGAAATATCAATCACGCTAGACGGTGATTCGATGCAAGACCGTTGTACTTTTTTGCCGACTGGTTAATGATTCCAGAATTCAACCCAAACACGACTATCCATGCACCACTCCCGACTGACCATAGTTTGCCTTGCGCTGTTTGCTTTTTCAGCCAACGCCGATGTTTACAAGTGTCAGCAAGCGGACGGCTCAATTGTCATTTCCAATACCCGCTGTAGCACAGGCGCGAGTACGGTTAAATCCCTCCCTGACAATCCGATTTCAGCAGCAGAACGGGCGAATGCTGAACGCGAAGTTGCTCGCCAAGCAGAGCAGGCCAACCGGCTTGAAGCCAGACGACTGGCCCGCGAGGCTGCGGAAAAGAAA
Organism: uncultured Dechloromonas sp.; assembly: GCA_964422345.1. Classification (GTDB taxonomy): domain Bacteria; phylum Pseudomonadota; class Gammaproteobacteria; order Burkholderiales; family Rhodocyclaceae; genus Azonexus. The sequence continues at coordinate 2,970 of CAYRBE010000220.1, read as the reverse complement.
GAACGTAAGGCAAAAGGCCTCCCAGCCATCGAAGAACCCGTTGCCCCGGTGGCTGAAAAGGCGCCGCCAACTTCTGAAAGTCTGGAATCCTGTCTCGCCATGCTCGAAAAAATGCCACTGGACCCCGCCCGACGCAGCCAGATGGAAACCGATTGCAGAAACACTGCGCAAGAAGAAGCCGCACCAAAGCTAGACCCAAACTACCCCGGCGGCCCGGCCTACGTTCAACCGCCCTACGTTCAACCGCGCACACCGAAACCGGAAAACGCCGCGCCTTCTGCGCAATAGTTACTGGGCCACCCCCAGGCCAGCTGACGAATCGGGCATTGCTAGCCTGATCGAGACATACCCGTCACTCCAGCGAAAGAATTTATTACTAAACGGATAGACAAGCAGAACACCATAATTCATAATTACGGACACCAATCGACGCAGGATACGGATCATGCCCTCCCTCAGCAGCCAGATAAGCGTCGATGCCGAACACCTCCAAACCGCATTATTAGAAGCTGCAGCCCATTACGTTGGTGAAAAATACCTGCAGGTAACCATCGATGCCTTAGCCAAAGCACTCGGCGCAAAAATTGCATTTATTACGAGAGCGCTCGACTACCCCACTACCCGGGTGAGCGTAATGGCCTGCAACATTAACGGCTTCGTAGATGAATTTAATCTGACCGGGACCCCTTGCGAATTGGTATACCAAGGCAAGCCGCAGGCATTCCATGAAGGTGTTGGAAACGCTTTTGCTCCGGCAAAAGAAAGCGGCTGCGAATCTTTCTATGGCTTTCCCTTTCTGGACTCGGAGAACCGCTGTATTGGGCACTTGGGTTTGTTTTTTGTTGAACCGACCACCCTACCGGACGCCATCAACAATCGTTTAAGCAATCTAAGCCTTCGCCTCGAAGCCGAGTTGTTTCGCCTCGATATGCTCACCCAAATGGATAGTGCGCGGCGCAAACTTGATTTTCAGAATCAAATTCTTCAGATGGCTGCGACTCATCAACCGCTCGACCAAGTGCTTGAGCAATTGATTTTGGGGATCGAACACGAACATTCTGAAATGCTCTGCAGCGTGATGCTGCCGACTCGCGACAACGCCGGTTTATTTATCATCGCCGGCCCCAGCCTGCCCCCGGAATACTCACTGGCTTTACACCACGTCCCCATCCGTGACGAGGAGGGCTCCTGTGGCACAGCAGCATTCACCAAACGCCGCGTGATTGCGAGCAATATTGCGACCCACCCCTATTGGGTCGCATACCAAGAACTCGCGCTCAGTCACAATTTACACAGTTGTTGGTCGCAACCCATACTCGATGCCGAAAATCAGTTGCTGGGTGTTTTTGCCATCTACCATCAATTCCCCCATACCCCGACTGATGCGGCTATTGAGTTGATCGAATCAACCGCCAGTCTGGCAAGTTTGGTTTTAGGTCACTACAAAACAACTGAAGCGTTAAAACAAAAAACCCTGAAGTTCCAGATGATTATGCAGACCTCGCCGGATGGACTGGTCGTATTGGACAAAGACGGGCGCTTCATCGAAATCAGTGATGGGTTTATTCAACAAGTCGGCGCCTATAGCCGGCAAGAAATCGAAGGCACCCGCATCTGGGATTGGGACGCAAAAAATGACGAGGCAGCTTGCCGCGCCCTGTTGCAAAATATTGCCGAAGACCCAATGATGTTTGAAACAACCAATCTCCGCACGAATGGCGAACACTGGCACGCCGAAGTGCACGCCGCGTCGTTTAACTCAAATGGTGAAACCCTGATTTGGGCTTCATCGCGCGACATTACTGAACGCAAGCGCATGGAGGCAGAACTCACCCGACGCGCCACGATCGACGATTTGACTGAACTGATGAACCGGGGCAGCTTCATGAATTCGCTAGCCGCCGAATTCCAGCGCAGTCAGCGCCATGCCAGGCCACTCTCAGTGCTCATGCTAGATATTGACCATTTCAAATCGATCAATGACCAACACGGCCATCGGGCTGGCGACACCGTACTCAGAGAGACTGCAGCTACCTGCCATGCCGCACTGCGGGCGGAAGACCTCGCAGGCCGCCTGGGGGGAGAAGAATTCGGCTTCATTCTTCCAGAAACAGATGAATCAGGCGCCCGCGAAGTAGCAGAAAAAATCCGCCGAACGGTTGAAGAGCTGCACGTCGCTCACCCAGAAAATGGCAGCAACATCTTTTGCACCTGCTCAATCGGCGTTGCCACCTTGACCGGTGGCGAATCAGATCACGAAGAGCTGCTATCGCTAGCCGATGCGGCGCTTTACCAAGCAAAGTCCAGCGGCCGAAACCGCATCGTCATTCAGGACGATCCGATTTTGACTGAACTCTAAATAGAGTCAGGCCACTTTAGAATCAGGCCACTTCGTGCGTCGCGCCATCCTTGCTCTGGCTACCCAGCGTGAGTTCGGAGTTTTCGCTCAGGGCATAAAAGAAGGCATCAACTGCCTTGGGTTCGCCGGTCGCTGCAAAGGTCGTCTGGCCGCAATCACACTGCCCGACCCAAATTGCATCAATCCCGCGCAAGCCACGGGTGCTGACCGGATTGATCGTCGTCACATCGGCCCCGCAACCATTACAAACCAGCTTCTCCGGGCGGGTTGCCTCGATTTTTGCCAAAGCCTGCGCTGCGCGTTGATCGGCGTTGCCGCGTAATTTTGCCTGTCCCATGTCGCTCCCCTTAATACTGAATTCTTAAAAGCGGCGAGGATAACGGGGTCGCTGTGCGATGTCGAATGTCACGTCATTTGTGGCACACTGGATTCACCCTCACCTGATGTTCACCGCGATGAAAACCACCCGCCGCTTTGCTACGCTCCTGCCCTTGCTTTTCATCAGCAGCCTGCACGCCGCCAGCGTCCAGCAGTTCCAGCCGCAAGGCAAGGTCGCCGACCAGACTCGCGTCACAGCGCGTTTCAGCGGCCCGGTGGTCAAGCTCGGTGAC
>CAYRBE010000219.1:0-3768 GCA_964422345.1 uncultured Dechloromonas sp. | reverse complement strand
CGATGCCGAATTCGAGATGCAGGTGTTCCGTCGCCAGTTTGAGCGCTTGGCGCAAGGTTTCGCGGGGTTGCAGCGATGTGATTGCGACAACTTCATTCAAGGCTCGCAGCGCATCGAGTTGGCGCTGCAGGCGGATGGTTTGCAATCGGGTTTCGGAAATGTCGAGCTTGACCGCAACATAATGACTGATCCGGTTATCGGCTTCCCGGATTGGCGCAATGATGGCCCGCTCGTGATAGATCGAGCCATCTTTACGACGGTTGGAAAACTCACCTTCCCAGGTTTCGCCTTTGCTCAGGGTGCTCCACATCTGCTCGTAGGTGCTCTCCGGCGTGAGGCCTGATTGCAGGATGCTCGGGTTCTGGCCGATCACTTCCTCTGCGGTAAATCCGGTAGCGCGGAAGAACTGGGGATTAACGTACTCAATCGCCGGCGTCAGATTGGTAATCACAATACTGGTCGGGCTTTGCTCAACGGCCTGCGACAGGCGTCTAATCAGGCTGTCGCTTTGGCGTTCTGCCGATAGGTCTTCGAATACGCCAACGTAGTTGACCAGCGTGCCACGGCTGTCACGCACTGAAGAGATACTTAGCCATTCCTGAATCAGCGAGCCATCTTTGCGCCGATTGGTGATTTCACCGCTCCACAAGTCATGCGCCATGAGCGCCTCTGACATTTGGGCATAAAAGTCCGGGTCGTGTAGTCCTGAGGAGAAAATACGTGGATTCTGTCCAAGCAGTTCGCCGGCTGAATAGCCTGATACCGCTTCCAGACGGGGATTGACTGCCAATATTCGGCGCTCGGCATCGGTGATCAGAACCCCATTGGTGCTGTGTTCAAAAACCTTTGCCGAAAGCTGCAATTCTTTCTGCCTTTGATTTTCGGTTTGAATGCTACGGCGGATACGATTGATCAGTAAATTGGTGAGCAGAAGGAGCGTCGCGAGTGTGATGCCGCCAGCAATCAGCGTGCGACGGCTATGGTTTCGCCATTCAGCCAGCGCTATATCCCGGTTTACCTCTACGACGACCAGTATGGGGAAGTTTCGAGAGGCTCGGAATGCGGAAAACTGTGTATTTGAACCATCTGCCCCAGTTTTCAATGTCCCGATTTCGTTTTCCAGTAGCTGGTCAAGTGTCTCGCCAGCAAGATAGGGCATGCCAATCTGATGTGCTTCATTGGAACTCAGGAGAAGCGTGCCATCGTAGGAAACGAAGCTGACTTCGCTCAGTTCAGGATTGATATGGCGAGTAAAGTGATTGAGAAAAAAATCGGGGTTCAGCGCTGCAAGAAGCTTGATAGGCTGGTTGTTTGCCAAGGCTTCCCTGTAAGTTGGGATGAAGCTGTTTGAGTTCGCTGGTACGGGGAGGTCTGCCCTTGATGGCGCACCGTCAGAGAAGTCTCGCCCTGACCAGATGGGGCCTAGGCGTAGTATGTTTGCTCCTGGGCTTTGGTCAACGCGGGGTTTGAAATCGCCCGTCGAAATTGCCTGGCCGATGTTGTCGAGATTCGAACTGGCAAGGATTGTCCCCTTGTCGTTGGCTAACGATATCGAGCGCAAAAAAAGCAGGTGGCGCAGTGTGTTTTCAAGCTGGCCCGAGATGTGGGAAGTTTTGGCTGAATTGCTGAAATCGAAGGTGTCGGTCAATCCTTGCAGAGTGATATTTGTCAGGTTCAGCGTTTGTGTCAGCTGATCCTCAAATACGCGTGCTTGTGTTTCCGCTTCTCGCAGATGGACGGCCAGTGTCTCTTGGCGCAGGCTGTAAAGATAGAAAGACGTCGCACCAAGTACGGTGACTGCCAGCAGGATTCGCAGGCCAACCAGTACCTTGATGAAATAGTGCGATTTTTCCGGGTTCATTGCTGATCAGTCAAAACGTGCAATTGGCAGCAGCCCGTGACGCTCCGCACTGGTTTTCAGTTCGCCATTTCGCTTTACTTCAGCCACAAAGGTTTCCACTCTGGCATGCCACCGGTCATCACCCGGTAGCATGGCGTAGCCGTATGGCGTGACGTGGTAAGTGCTGTCGGGCGTAATAACGCGAGCCCAGTCGGTGGTCTTGAGCATCCGCCGGCTGTAGGGGAAGTCGGTCATGAAGACATCGGCGCGGCCTGACTCAACTTCGAGTTCGCGAGCATGCGGGGTGTCAAACACCTTGAGGGTGCCTTGTTTGAGTTTTTCCTTCATCACCGGCTCGTGCAGGGTGCCCTTGGCGACTGCGACTACGACGCCGCTTTTGTCGATGTCAGACCATGATTTCATCCGGCGATTGCTTTTGGTGGTGATGGCGTAAATGTCACTGGCAAGGTGAGGTTTGGTAAAGCGCAGCTTTTCCATCCGGCTTGGCGTCAGACCAATGGCGAACATGGCGATGTCACAACGATTTTCAGTGACATCGGGGATCAGTTTGGCAAAGGAGCTGTCAATAAAATTAACCTCTGCTCCCAGGCTGCGGCCCAGTGACTTGGCCATGTCAATATCGATACCTGAAAGTTGCTGGGTTTTGGGGTCGCGGTAGCTGATGCCGAAATAGTCTGGCCAGATACAAACACGTAGTGTCTTACTGGCCTTTACCCGGTCAAGAGTGCTCTCCTGTGCCATGGCCGCGGGCTGGATTGTAAGTAGTGAAAGGACAATCAGGGCAGCGCGCATCATGGTGGTCACCTATGGCAAAGTTGAAGTCTATGCGTTGTAGTTTAGCAAATCAGGCGGCCCCAGATTGCGCTTTGAGATGCGTGTCTAGTGCGAAAGGCGCAATTTTAGCATTTGATTATGGATGCTGCTGTCGAGCAGTATTTTTTCAACACGAGCCAACCAAAGCACGGCAAACAATTCTTGTTCCTCGGGCGTAGCCATATCGCCCAAAATTTTCCCCAGTAAGAGGCCGGTGCGCGGGTCAGCAGGTACGACCGAGAGGTCGAGTTGGCAATCGACGTAGTGCTTGTTGTCGCTTCGGGTCAGGCGAATGTGAGGGATTGTGGCGTTATCGAAGCTCAGCCGGTCTTTGCGCTGATACTTCCCAGCCAGTCCTTTGAATCCACCCTTGCCGCAGGCTCCGGTCAGCAATGTTAAAACGCTGGCTACAACGCCGGCGACACCGCTCTCTTCCGCTTCGTGGAAACTGATTTCAATGTCTCCCCGACAAGGGATGGCGTCGCCATATAGTTGTTTCAATGCCGCTGTCACTATCATCCATGCGCCAGCTACTGTAGGGCAGGCGTGGCCGGTGAGTTTGACGGCATCGGCAAAGCGGTATTCGATCAGGCCGCCTTCGGCAGAACCGAGTAGATCGGCTAGCGGGTCGCGTAGGGTGATGCTGGGAATGCGGTCGAAAAATTCTGGAAAGGCCATGGCTTTTCTCCGTAATCAGGCGCGCTGGATGAGTTCGATTTTGTAACCATCAGGATCATCAACAAAGGCAATGATCGTCGTGCCATGCTTCATCGGCCCGGCTTCACGTACCACCTTGCCGCCGCGCTGCTTGATTTCAGCACAGGCGGCAGCCGCATCCGGCACGGCCAGCGCAATGTGGCCGTAGCCATTGCCGAGATCGTAACTTGGCGTATCCCAGTTATGGGTCAGCTCCAGCACCGCGCCGTCTTCTTCCTTGCCGTAGCCGACAAAGGCCAGCGTGAAGCGGCCTTCCGGGTAGTCGCTACGGCGCAGCAACTGCATACCGAGAATTTCAGTGTAGAAGGCAATCGAACGATCTAGATCGCCCACACGGAGCATGGTGTGAAGAATTCGCATGGTGTTTCCTTGGGTCA
>CAYRBE010000218.1:0-3823 GCA_964422345.1 uncultured Dechloromonas sp. | reverse complement strand
TTGTCACCTTGCTGGCAATTATCGGCGGCGCAACAGCGGCACTGAAATACCAGTACTGGCGGATTATGCGTTCGGCTTGATTGGAAGGGGCAGGTGGTCGGCCAACGACCAACTGCAACCATCGGCCTGATCTACCGTGCGACCTGTCAGGCTTTTTTGAGCCGGGCGGTAAACCAGAACAGGCTGCCCTCACCGGGGGTGCTTTCACACCCAGCCTCACCTCCCAGAATTTCCGCGATCTTCTTTGTCATGGCAAGCCCCATCCCCAAACCACCAAACTTTCGCGTCGAAGAGTTATCGACCTGCTCAAAAATCGAGAATAACCGGGGAATGTTTTGAGGTTCGATACCGGGTCCGGAATCTTTAACCTCGAACCGAATGAGAACATATACGCCAACCTCTGCAGCCACCTTCAGCCTGACGGATATAGCGCCATTTTCAGTGAAGCGGATAGCGTTGCTCACATAGTTGAGTAGCGCCTTTTTGATATGCTCCTTGTCTCCTATTACCTTGGCAGGAACATTGACTGACTCGGAAACCAATTCCAGTTGCTTTGCTGTTGCATTGTCTTGCGAAACGGTGATCACCTCTTGCAAAAGCCCCTCAAGACTGAAAGACTCCTCAACGAGATCAATTTGCTCAGCTTCGAGCTTAGTCAAATCAAGGATCATAACGACCAGCGCCGTCAGATTTTGGCAAGCCGCATCCAGCTTGCCCATCCGGTTGAGCTGCTTCGGACTGAGTGGTTCGTGGCGAATCAATTCCACCATCCCGCTAATATGGTGCAGCGGCGTACGCATCTCGTGACTCATGTTGGCCAGGAAAGCGCTTTTTGCCACGTTTGCAGCCTCAGCAGCATCACGGGCTTTCTTCAGTTCCCGCGTACGTTCTGCAATTTTTTCCTCAAGCATCTGTTCGATATTTTTTTGTTCGGTCACATCGTAATTGACGCCTACCATGCGCAGCGGCTTACCCGACACATCAAATGTCGTATGTGACATGGCCTTAATATGATGGATTGAACTGTCCGGCCAAACGACACGAAACTCCGGCGCATATTCATACTCGCCGCGCAGTGCCGCTTGAATTTCCTCATCAACATAGCGCTTCTCATCTGGATGGACAGCGCTCAACCAGGCTTCATAGGTACCCGCAAAGTCGTCCTCCCGAAGACCATGCAACTGGTGCATTACCTTGTCCCAGACCAGCCTATTGCTCGCTATATCCCAGTCCCAAACACCGATGATGCCGGCTGAGGCGGCGGCCTCAAGACGCTCCGAGGTTTCGTGTAATACCTGCCCGGTCCTGTTGCGCTCAATGATCGCGGCAGCAAGAATCGCGTTGACGTCATTGAAGTAAGCGAGATCGAGCTTGCCCCTGACTTGGAGCCCCTTGTAACGCCAGATCAGGCTGTCAACTTCAGCCGGCGTCAAGCTCAGGGTTGAGCCGGATGAAAGGGTGTTAATCCGCTCTTCCAGATCCAGGTACCGATCTTTGGGCTTCAGGCGAAAGCGCACCGTGATCATGACCCTGTTGAAAGACGGATTGGGCTCATAACATTCTGTCTTGGCCTCAACATCGACATATTCCATATCATCGAACAGGATGCAGCCACCGTAAAAGACACCTTTGACAAAGTCCGGTGACAGCGGCATCACGTTCTCGAAGACAGCAATGCCGGCCTCGACATCGATCGATTGCAGCAAGCACCAGCCTATTTCATCCCGACTTCCCCCGCGCACGACAGAGTTGTAACCACCACTTGCATCATTGGCATGCAGCCAATCCAACCCCGAATGAATCAAGGTCTTGCCGGGGCCATGCTCGTACCAGATGCGGAGAAAGTTGACGCCAGCACGAAACAGAACATTTTGTGAGGGAAGCGCCTGCTCGATATCATTTAACGCGTCGATCAGCATGGCGTGGGGGTACCACTGTGCCGGATCGATCTCGCTGATGCGCAGATTCATACCCCCCTGCGGAAGAGAATTAACGCCATGGAATGACTCGACCAAGCCGAGCAGAAAAGATCCGGCAACTTCGCCTGTCGCGGAAGCGTTAGATAATTCAGAATTTCTCATAGAGTCACACCATATCGTTGTTCAGCCAGTGTAAACCATGCTTAATTTTTTTGTCGGAATGCGGTTTTTTAGCCATCCTGACCGGCGCAGCATTGATGGGTATTGGCTGCGTTTTTGCAATAGGCTGCACCATCGGCGGCTCTGAAATACCAGTATTGGCGGATTATGCGTTCGGCTTGATTTGAATACATCGGCTGTCAGCAGTCGATCAATACCGGATTGTCGGCCTCTGCGGGCTGCTGCCATTCAACAAGCAACTTCAATTCGAAAGCTGCCGTATCAGTCACACACAAAAGCTAAAAATCGTAACGTAACCCGACGGATGCGTCCGGAGATTGATTCGTTAAATGCGGCCATGGTTGATAAATTACCGTCTAATTGATGGGCTTCTCGCCCAGTTCTCATGACATTCCTTTGGGAAAGACTTGGGTTTCGGCTAAAATCTTTCCCCATGAACTCCATTGATTTGATTCGCGAATTTCTCAAGGACCGGCTTGGTCTCGACCCTGAAACTGTCACGGACAAAGCCATTCTGGCTGATATCGGTGTTGATTCCCTGATGATGCTGGAACTGATGTTCGAGTTTGAAGACCGTTTCAACATCAAACTGTCGAGCGACCTCAAGGCACCAGCCACTGTGGGTGAAATGGTCGAATTGATGGATCGCCTGCGTAGCGAACAAAAGTAAGCATGGGTCAGAATCGGGTTGCCATCACCGGCTTGGGTATTGTCAGCCCTTTTTCCAGCGCTTCTGGTGATGCAGGCGGTACGCTTTCTGAATTTTTCGAGCATTTGCTGGCCGGAGATTCAGCAGTTTATTTTCTCCAGACTGATGATATTCCCCGCCCGCTGACCATTCCCTTCGTCAGTTGTCATGGCTTCAATCCTGATCAAACACTAGGCCGCCCGCTGGCTGCCATGATGGACAGGTTTGCCCAGCTTGGCACTGCTGCCGCTTTCAATGCCTGGGATGATGCCGGCCTGAGCCGGGGTGAAGCCGCCAAAACCGAAAGTGAATGCCGTGATGACTGGGGCGTGACCTGGGGCACAGCCCTGGGTGGCACACTGGCTTATGAAAAAGGCTACCGCGAACTCTGGCAAAAGGGGCGCGAGCGGATTTCGCCAATTTCCGTCCTGCTTGGTATGAACAACGCGGCCAATGCCCATATTTCCATCCAGCTCGGGCTGGGTGGCGTCAGCATGAGCTACACCGTGGCCTGCGCCTCTTCGGCGGTAGCGATTGGTGAAGCCTTCCGCCGGGTACGTAGCGGCGAAGCCACCGTGATGCTGACCGGCGGCTCCGATGCGCCGCAAGCCTACGGCGTTGCCCGCGCCTGGGAAGCCCTGCGGGTAATGGCCAGCGGTGATGCCATTACTTCGCCACAAGCCTGTCGCCCATTCAGTGCTGATCGTACCGGCCTAGTGCTGGGTGAGGGTGGGGCAGCACTGGTTCTTGAAAACTGGGATCATGCTATGGCGCGCGGGGCAAAAATTCATGGTGAAATGGTCGGTTACGGCACCAGTTGCGACCACAGCCATCTCGTTCGTCCGGAAGCGGCCGGCCAGGTTCGCGCCTTGAATATGGCCATCGCCGATGGCGGCCTGACCCCCGACGATATTGATTACGTTAATGCCCACGGCACGGCCACGGCCGAAGGCGATCCGGTTGAAATTGCCGCCTTGAAATCAGTTTTTGGTGAGCGGGCCAGCCGTCTTGCCGTCAGCGCCAGCAAATCGATGCA
>CAYRBE010000217.1:0-3850 GCA_964422345.1 uncultured Dechloromonas sp. | reverse complement strand
CCAACGGCGACACCTTCCTCGGCGGCGAAGACTTCGACCAGCGCCTGATCGACTACATCATCGACGAATTCAAGAAAGAATCCGGCGTCAACCTGAAAGCTGACGTACTGGCCCTGCAGCGCCTGAAGGAAGCCGCTGAAAAGGCCAAGATCGAGCTATCTTCCAGTCAGCAGACTGAAGTTAACCTACCTTACATCACTGCAGATGCAAGCGGCCCGAAACACCTGGCACTGAAAATCACCCGTGCCAAGTTTGAATCACTGGTTGATGAGTTGGTCGAACGCACCGTTGCGCCATGCCTTACCGCACTCAAGGATGCTGGCTGCAAGGTTGGCGACATCGACGACATCATTCTGGTCGGCGGTCAATCCCGCATGCCAAAAGTGCAGGACAAGGTCAAAGAAATCTTCGGCAAAGAGCCACGCAAGGACGTGAATCCTGACGAAGCAGTTGCCGTTGGCGCAGCCATCCAAGGCGGCGTACTGCAAGGCGAAGTCAAGGATGTACTGTTGCTCGACGTTACCCCGCTCTCACTGGGTATCGAAACACTGGGCGGCATCATGACCAAGCTGATCCAGAAAAACACGACGATTCCGACCAAGGCTTCACAAGTTTTCTCTACCGCTGACGACAGCCAGTCTGCCGTAACCATCCATGTGCTTCAAGGTGAGCGCGAAGTAGCTGCCGGCAACAAGAGCCTTGGTCAATTTAATCTGGAAGGTATCCCACCGGCACCGCGCGGCACGCCGCAGATCGAAGTTATTTTCGACATCGATGCCAACGGCATCATGCACGTTACGGCCAAAGACAAGGCTACCGGCAAGGAAAACAAAATCACCATCAAGGCCAACTCTGGTCTCTCAGAAGCCGAAATTCAGGCTATGGTAAAAGATGCTGAACTACACGCCGAAGATGACAAGAAGGTGCACGAACTGGCCGACGCACGCAACCAGGCTGACGGCATGGTTCACATGGTCAAGAAGTCACTGACCGAATATGGTGACAAACTTGATGCGGCCGAAAAAGCCACCATCGAAGCAGCGATCAAGGATGTCGAAGATGTCCTGCGCGAAGGCGACAAGGAAGTTATCACCGCCAAGACTGAAGCCCTGTCTCAAGCTGCCCAGAAGCTGGGTGAAAAGATGTACGCGCAGCAACAAGCTGAAGGTGCTGCTCCTGCGGGTGGTGCTGATGCTGGCGCCCAGCAGGCCAAGAAAGACGAAGGCGATGTCGTTGATGCCGAGTTCACCGAGGTCAAAGACAAGAAGTAAGTAGGCTAGATCACACGGCGCCGAGGCCACGGAAAATCTCCGTTGGCGTTCGGCGCCTTTGTCACTTGATGGACAGAAATAATGGCAAAACGCGATTTTTACGAAATTCTTGGTGTCAACCGTGACGCCAGCGATGAAGAGATCAAAAAGTCTTACCGCAAGATGGCCATGAAGCATCACCCCGACCGCAATCCGGACAACCCGGCGGCCGAGGAGAAGTTCAAGGAATGCAAAGAGGCCTACGAGATCCTTTCTGACGGCCAAAAGCGTGCAGCTTACGACCAATACGGCCATGCTGGCGTCGACCAGCAAGCCGGTATGGGTGGTGGTGGCTTCGGCGGTGGCGGCGGCGGTTTTGGTGATGCCTTCGGTGGCATCTTTGACGAAATCTTTGGCGGACGTGGAGGCGGCGGAGGCGGTGGTGGCCGTTCGAACATCTATCGCGGTGCCGACCTGCGTTACAACTTAGAGATTTCGCTCGAACAGGCTGCCCACGGTACAGAAACCAAAATTCGCATTCCGACTATGGAGTCTTGCGAGCCTTGTAACGGTAGCGGTGCAAAGCCTGGTACCCAAGCCAAAACATGCCCGACATGTAATGGTTCAGGACAAGTTCGTTTGCAGCAAGGTTTCTTCTCGATTCAGCAAACCTGCCCTAAATGTCATGGCACCGGACGTTATATTCCAGATCCATGCAAACCCTGTGGCGGCACCGGCCGGATCAAGCAACACAAGACCTTGGCGGTCAAAATTCCGGCAGGCGTTGACGAGGGAGATCGCATTCGTCTGGTTGGCGAAGGCGAACATGGCGTCAACGGTGGCCCACCGGGCGACCTGTACGTCCAGATACACCTCAAGCAACATCAGGTGTTCACGCGCGACCACAATGACCTGCATTGTGAAATGCCGATCTCATTTACCACCGCAGCACTGGGTGGCGAGATCAAGATCCCAACACTGGATGGCGCGGCGACCATTAAAATTCCGGGTGAAACCCAGTCTGGTCGTGTTTTCCGTCTGCGTGGCAAAGGGATCAAAGGGGTGCGCAGCCATACCCACGGCGACCTAATGTGTCATGTGACGGTTGAAACCCCCGTTAACCTAACAGATCGCCAAAAAGAACTATTGCGTGAACTGGAAGAGTCGAGCCAAGACAACACGGCCAATCACAATCCACGCGCAAAATCCTGGATGGATAAAGTAAAAGCTTTTTTTGAGGACTAAGTAGCCCCCTCAAACCAGCAATTCAAATTGCCCCGCTGTCGCAGAATTACTGCATCAGCGGGGCAATTTTATTTTTAACTTTGAAAGCCGGTTGACCAGAGCGAGCATCTCTAACTAAAGTCATGAAAACAGTTGTTCACGCACAACTGTATCCGACTGTTAGAATAAACCAATTACAAATAGGGGAATTCACAATGCGACTATTAAAACGGCTACTCACCGTCAGCGCGATTGCCTGTTCTGCGCTCAGCTATGCAGCCGACCCCGGCATTACCGATACCAGCATCACGATCGGCATGTCGTCCCCTTTTACTGGCCCTAATGGTGCATACGGGCTTGATATGCGGCAAACCATTGAGGCTTATTTTCAACAGGTGAACAAGGCTGGCGGCATTCACGGTCGGAAGCTCGAATTAGTCGCACTTGACGATGGCTACGAAACAGAAAAAACCGTAGCCAACACGAAGACATTGATCAACGAAAAAAATGCCTTTGCCTTACTTGCATACTACGGCTCAAGCCCAACCACAGAAGCAATGAATACCGCGTTTGGCCCAGCCAAAGTTCCCCTGATTGGCACCATCTCAGGTGCCGGCACCTTGCGCGAACCGGTCAGCACCAACCCCAATTCCCGTTACATGTTTAATGTGCGCGCCAGCTATGCCAATGAAACAGAAGCCATCGTCAACCAGATGGTCTCGCTTGGCCTAAAGCGCATTGCAGTGTTTTATCAAAATGACGGCTTTGGAAAATCTGGCCTCGAAGGTGTGACTGAAGCACTAAAAAAACATAATCTAACGCCTGTCGCCGTCGGCACTGTAGAACGTAATTCAATTGATGTAACCAGTGCTGTTGAGTCAATTTCAAAAACCACCCCGCAAGCAGTCGTTATGGTTACGCTCTATAAACCAACCGCTGCATTTGTTAAGTCCATGAAGAAAATCGGCCAAAACCCGATGCTAATGACGCTTTCTCCCGTTGGCACAGAACAGCTTGTCAAAGAACTAGGCGCAGAGGCACGCGGAATCGGCATTTCTCAGGTAGTCCCTTACCCTTGGAACGATGTCAACCCGTCGGTTCGTGAGTACCAAAAACTACTAGGAAAGTCAGGCAGCTACTCATACTACGGCATGGAAGCCTTCCTGATGGCCCGCACGCTAACAGAAGGGCTCAAACGCAGCGGAAAAGACCTCAGCCGTGAAAAACTGGTTAGCACGCTGGAAAGCATCAATAACCTTGAACTCGGTGAATACCGTATCAGCTATACGCCAAACACTCACCCCGGATCACGTTTTGTTGAACTGACAGTCGTTGGCCCAGGCGGCAAAATCCTGAAGTAAGTGCTACACCCCAAG
>CAYRBE010000216.1:0-3864 GCA_964422345.1 uncultured Dechloromonas sp. | reverse complement strand
GTGCCACCCACCATCACAGCACGAGATCCCCGAAGCCCGGCGGCAGGTCGCCGGAAAGCGCCTCCGCAGCCAGATCATTTTGCTGCTTCCAGCCAGCCTCACTCCAAATCTCAAAGTGAGTACCCATACCAACCAGATAAACCGTTTTTTGCAGGTTGGCGTATTCGCGCAACTCAGGCGCGACAAGAATGCGACCAGCCGAGTCAAGCTCCTCGGTACGCGCATTACCCACCAGCACACGCTTAATCGAGGCTGAACGCGGATCAAGGCTCGAAGCACGCAGCACCTGATCACGAATCGGCTGCCAAGCCGGAGAAGGATAGAGCAGCAGACAACGATGCGGATGCGCCGTCAGGACAAGCGAACCCTCAGCGGCGGCGAGCAGGGACTCACGGTGTCTTGCCGGTATGGCAATCCGTCCCTTCGCATCCAGACTGAGCGCCGCAGCGCCTTCAAACATTTCCTGACCCACCCTGTTTACCCACTTTTCTACACGTTTCCCCACTTTAGAACATCAACACCCCACAGTCAATAGCTAAATTTCGATTTTTTTCTTTTGCAACAAGGACTTACAAGCGCTTTCGCAGTCATTTTGCAACCAAAAATTCCCTTAATAAT
Organism: uncultured Dechloromonas sp.; assembly: GCA_964422345.1. Taxonomy (GTDB): domain Bacteria; phylum Pseudomonadota; class Gammaproteobacteria; order Burkholderiales; family Rhodocyclaceae; genus Azonexus. The sequence continues at coordinate 3,246 of CAYRBE010000216.1, read as the reverse complement.
CAATGATCGCAAAACGTTAGTTAAAGTGACTTGTAAAGAACAAACAGCCAGTGGGAATTAAATATTTTTTGCATGCTCACGTAGTAAAAAACCCATCCCCAGAAAAGCAAAAAGGGCGACCGAAGTCGCCCTTTTTGCTTACCGAAAACTACCCCTTATTTGATTTGCGCCATCTTCTCTTCGATGCGCTCAACCGGCATAAACCCGGGGACTCGCTCGCCGTTTGCAAAGAACATGGTTGGCGTGCCGGTAATGTTCAGCTTACGGCCGAACTCCTGATTTTTGGTGACTGCGGTGGTGTCACAGCTATCTTTAGCGGGTGGCGCCTTGCCATCAACCATCCAGTCATTCCAGGCTTTTGCCCGGTCAGAAGCACACCAAATCTGCTTTGATTTGCGCACTGAATCCTCTGAAAGAATCGGATATAGGAAGATATAGACCGTCGAGTTATCAAGCTTCAAAAGATCTTTGGCCAGTTTTTTACAATAACCACAATTCGGGTCTTCAAAAGTCACCAACATCCGCTTGCCATCGCCACGCACATGCTTGATCGCACGATCCAGCGGCAAATCCGAAATTTTGATCGCCGTCAGCTTATTCATCCGCTCTTGCGTCACATTTTTCATCGTCTTGGCGTCAATCAACGGCCCCTGAGCGATAAATGCGGTGACTTTCTCGTCGGTATAGAAAATTGTTCCGTCAGCATAGACCTCATACAAACCAAGATACCCAGCCTTTGTGACGCTTTCAACTTTGGTACCGAGCTTACCCTCCATGATTTTTTTTACATCTGCCTCATCAGCAGACGCGCCAACTGAGAAACCCAGCATCAAAGCCAGCGGCCATAACTTTTTCAACATCAAAATCTCCTAGAGGGAACCCAGCGCATAGCGCACCAGCGAATTCTTAAAAAACGGCAACTTGTTAGTGACACCAAGCCCAATATTGCGCATCAAGCGTACTGAAGAATTTTTATTGCCAAACAAACGACGCAAACCGTCTGTCGTAGTTTGCATTAACTGCGTCTCCTCGCGCCGCGCCCGTTGGTAGCGCTGCAAAAACCGCAGCTCGCCAATATCGCACCACGGCTGCGCCTTGGACAACAAACCAGCCAAACACTGTGCATCCTGAAAACCCAGATTGATGCCATGCCCCGAAAGCGGATGTATCCCATGCGCCGCATCACCCACCAGCGCCAGGCGATGAGAGACAGTTTGCGGCACACGAATCAAACGCAACGGAAACGCAGCCGGTGAAGTAATCAATTGCAAGGCGCCGAGCGTACCATTTCCTGCCTCAGCCACCCGCGCACAGAGCAACTCTGCGGGCAAAGCGCACAGCGCATCCGCCTGTTCGTCGGGTGTAGACCAAACGATAGAAATACGGTTCCCCGGTAGCGGCAAATAGGCCAGCACACCATCATCCCGAAACCACTGATAGGCAATATTACGATGCGGTTTTTCCGTAGAAAAATTAGCAACCACGCCTTTTTCTCTATAAGGCGTATCAACCGAAGCCAAGCCGGCAGATTGACGAATCCAGGAGTCCCGACCATCAGCGCCAACCAGCAGACGCCCTGACAAAACCAGCCCACTATCCAGCGTCAATTGCGCCGCGCTATCGAGATACTCCGCCTTCACTGGGCGCGCTGGGCAAAACAAGGTCAAGTTACCCTGACGCTTGACGCTCTCCCACAACTCGCAAGCCATAACGGAAGATTCGACTATCCAGCCCAACTCGGAAACACCGACATCAAAAGCCGAAAAGTCAATCTGACCACCGGCATCACCGGCGACCTGCATCACTCGAATCGCCGAAAGTCGATCAGTTGGAAGATGGCGCCATGCGCCGATTGCATCTAGAAAATCCGCATTTGTCGGACTAACCGCATAAACGCGCGCATCCCAACCTTCTGGACGAACCGGCGTACCCGATTCCACCAAAGCGATACGCAAGGGGCTATCGCGCAGAGCGACAGCCAAGCTCGCCCCGGCCAGGCCACCGCCGACAATAATTAAATCAAATTGTTGCATTGGAACGAATTGGGCGCGTCAAAAAGCCAGCGAATCAGGCCGCACCGCCACCGCCAGAAGGCGGTTTATTCTGCCGCGGACGGCGATTATTGTTGTTACCACCGCCGCCTCCACCACCGCCACCGCTATTATTTGACCGTGGGCGGTGCTTTTTCTGCTGCCCGGAACCACCGGGTTTGCCATGAAACGGCGCACTCCGCTCCTGGCCAGCACCATGTTCATTTCCGGATATCCGGTTACCTGGAGCGAGCTGAATTTCCAGCTCGATGATTTCATCCCATTGCTCATCAGTTCTGTCGCGCTCAGCGATCGACAGCAAGTCGCGCAGACGGCGACGATTATCGTTAGGTGGCGGCGCACTCACAACAGGCGCTTCACGCGGGGCGTCGGGAGTTACGACAGGAGCTTCGAGCGGGGTATCAGGATTCGAGTTCGTCATCACAAATTAAAAAGCGGAGCCCGACATTGACGAGCCCCGCATTAAGTAGGCCAGATTACTTCTTCTTGGCTACAGGTTTCTTGGGCGCAACAGCCGCCTTGAAAGCCGTACCGGCAGTAAACTTCGGCACGGTTGTAGCTGGAATTTTCAATGTAGCACCAGTTTTAGGATTCTTGCCTGTACGCGCTGCACGCTGCGCTGGTTTGAACGTACCAAACCCAACGAGGGTGACAGAATCGCCACCAGCAACGGTTTGAACCACTGCGCCAACGATGGCAGACAACACCTTGTCAGCAGCAGCCTTAGTAACACCAGCTTCTTTTGCAGCAACTTCGACCAGCTCGGATTTATTCATCTAAGTGCCTCCTGTTACTTGTTAAAAAATAAGAAAACCGGCCGTTTGAACGGCAGCGATATAAAAGTAGCACACCTTGATAAATAAGTGTTGGCTAGTAAAGCCTTATTTAGCAAGGAAATCACGGAATTTTGTAATTTTGCGACGTTCGCCGTAGCACTAAAAAACAACCCCGGCACTCGGCCGGGGTTGCTATTACAAAAACATCAAAACATTACTTGGCTGCTTTGCTTTCTTCCTTCGGCTTTTCGCCGTGGGAAATTTCAGCAGCACCTTCATTACGCTTGCCGATATGCTGATCCAGTTGTGGCAACTGGTGAGCAATACCCTTGTGGCAGTCGATACAGGTCTTGCCTTCGTCAAAGGCCACGGGATGGGTACGGGCGGCGCGGTTACCCTGCTCGGTGTAATCCATGTAG
>CAYRBE010000215.1:0-3883 GCA_964422345.1 uncultured Dechloromonas sp. | reverse complement strand
CGCTCATCAGGGCCGCGATAGTCGGCGCTCGCACCGGTTTTCTCTTGGGCGATGGTTGCTTCCAGACGCACCCACATAACGCCTGGCGGATCGGCGTCTTTCGCCATCCGCAGCTCGTATGACTGTGGTTCACCCGTCTCAAGCAGTTGTCTTTGGTGCAGGTAGTAGCTGTCGTGATCCTGCTTGAGAAAAAACCGGGAAAGTGGCCGTTTGATCAACAACGTACGCGGCACGCCCAGCAGGTTGACGGCGGTCAGGTTGGCCGCCAGGATCAGCCCCGTCTCGCTGACAATGACATAGCCGACCGGCGCCATTTCCCACAGGTCGAAGTAGCGTGCCCGCTCGGCGTCCAGTTCCAACTGGGTGCGGCGCAACTCCTCGTTCTGCGTTTTCAGCTCGATCTGGTGCACGCGCAGATTTTCATGGCTCTCGCTCAGAGCCTCTTCCGCCAGCTTGCGCTCGGTGACGTCATGATGCGTTCCCATCATCCACAGCGGCTTGCCGTCTTCTGTCCAGGAGGTCACTTTGCCTCTATCTAAAACCCAGACCCAGTTCCCGTCTTTATGTCTCATGCGTGATTCGAACTCGTAGTAGTCAAGTTCGCCGTGAAAATGCTTTTCAAGCAGCTCGTCGCTTGACTTAAGGTCGTCCGGATGGGCGTATTTCATCCAGGTTTTAATCGAGACGGGGCCAATCTCAGCCAGGGTATATCCGATGATTTCAGCCCAGCGTTCATTAAAGATAGTTTCGCCGGTCTGGATATTCCATTCCCAGGTCCCTACATGGGTCCCCCTTATGATGCTGGCCAGGCGTTGGCGCTCTTCCCGCAGGGCATCTTCCGCCAGCTTGCGCTCGGTGACGTCGCTCACACTCCCAATCCGAGCCAGGGCCTGTCCGCCTGTCTCTCGAATGACGGTGAACCGGTCCAGCAGCCAACGATACTGACCGTTTTTGTGTTTGAACCGATAAGTTAGTTGATGTGCGATTCCTATATCGCCAGACATAGACTCCGCTATCACGCGTTCGACTTCGGCCATATCGTCTGGATGCATAAAACTCAACACAACTTCAATGGGCAAGGCAGACATCTCGTCTGGGGTATAGCCGGTAATCCTGGCGAAAACAGGACTCAAATAATCATAGGCGTTAATTTCCAAATTGCGTTTATAAGAAGCATCGAGTGAATTTTCAAGCACCTCGCGCAGATGTTCTTGACTTTCGTGCAAGGCCTGGTCCACTCGTTGTCGCTCACGCCGCAGCTCCACCTCGCGCAATTCGCGTTCAATCGCTGGAATCAATAGCACCAATTCTCGCTTTTGGATGTAGTCCTTCGAACCGTCCCGCATCAGCGCAACCGCCAGATTAAGCGAAATTTCGCCTGAGACGATGATAAGCGGCACGTCGGGGCGGATTTCTTTTACCAACGCCAAAGCCGCCGGTGCGCTGAAATGCGGCATGGCGTGGTCAGAGGTAATGACATCCCAATTTTGGGTTTCTAATAAGGTGCGCATGGCGGCCGGCGTATCGACGACTTCGCAGGTGACTTCGTAGCCTCCCCGGCGAAGGGCATGTTGCAATAGAGCAACGTCATTTTCATTATCTTCAACGATCAAGACGCGCAGAGGCTGGCTCATGGATTGATCCTCAGACTGATTAACCACTTTTATTAATATTCAGTATAGCACTTTCGGCGCATTTGACACCATCCAGCGCAAAGGCAGTGGTAATGCGCAATAAAAGCGGGGATGTTCCTTCAGAAAATGCTATACTACATATTACTCAACCGAAACAAGTGTTTTGTTTACCTGGCCAATGATCCGGCGGACAAATGATTAGGCTGCTTTCTGCCTTTTGAGAGATTTTATTAACCGTGCTTTTTTGTGGTATTGCCAAAAATAGGATTTCCGAATGAACGATAAGTTACATCAAACCTTATTGGAAAATCTATTCGATGGGGTGTATTATGTCGATAAAGACAGGATCATCACGTTTTGGAATAAAGCCGCTGAACGATTGACCGGTTTCAGCCAGTCGGAGGTGTTGGGCAGTGCTTGTGCCGCTAATATCCTCAAGCATATCAACACAAATGGTCACGAACTGTGCATTCACGGCTGCCCGCTTCACGCCACCATTGCCGATGGGCAAATGCGTGAAGCGTTGATGTTCCTCCATCACAAGCAAGGGCACCGAGTCCCGGTTCATGTTCGAATTTCCCCCATCCTGGATTCCAACGGAGAAATTATTGGCGGGATTGAGATTTTTTCAGACAATTCACAGCCACTGCAACTGCTCAAAGAGGTTGAGCAGCTAAAAAAAGAAGCCCACATCGACCCGTTGCTACAAATTGGCAACCGGCGCTATGCCGAAATGGTATTTCAAGCGCGTCTTTTTGAATTAACGACGTTTGATGTTCCATTTGGCGCTATTCTTTTGGACGTTGACGAATTTAAAAAAGTAAACGATTCGTACGGCCACGCAGTCGGCGATGACGTTCTGCTGATGGTGTGCCGTTCGATAACAACAGTTTTACGTCAATTGGACGCCATTATTCGCTGGGGCGGCGACGAATTTCTGATTTTTCTGCCGAATGTCACCCACGAAGGATTAATCACCATCGCGGAACGGATCCGGGTATTTGTGGAACGCAGTTTCATCATGATTGAGAACCAAAAAGTCGCTGTTACGGCTTCGCTCGGAACGACCTTTGGCCAAAAACAAGACACCCTGGACGAGATTGTCAAACGCGCCGACCTGTTGCTGTATAAAAGCAAACGTGATGGCAAGAATAAGATAACCTTCAGCTAGCCGGTTGGCATAATTGTAAAATAAAACGTCGCGCCCTGGTCCACCACGCCCTCTGCCCACACCCGCCCGCCATGCCGGCGGATAATGCGCTGCACGGTCGCGAGCCCGATCCCGGTGCCTGGGAATTCCTTTTCGCTGTGTAAACGTTGGAAAGCAGCAAACAGTTTGTTGGCGTAGGTCATATCAAAACCAGCCCCGTTATCGCGCACAAAATAATTCCATTGGCCATCTTGCTCGACTCTGCCGACCTGAATGAGGGCCTGCTCGCGCCGGCTGGTGAATTTACAGGCATTGTTCAACAGGTTTTCCAGGACAATTTTTATTAAATTCTCATCCCCGTGGACGATCATATCTGCTTTGATTTCAAACTCTACCTGGCGGCTGGGAGATTGGGCTTTCAACTCAGCCGTGATGCTGTTCGCCAACGCACTGAGATCGACCCGTTGGCGGGTAAAATCTGCCCGTGTGACCCGTGACAAATCGAGCAAATCATTGATCAACTGTCCCATGCGCCGTGATGCTTCTTGAATACGGGTGAGATATTGCTTTCCTTGCTCATCCAACTGCCCGGCATAGTCTTCCAGCAAGGCTTTACTGAAACCGTCCAGACTGCGCAATGGAGCGCGTAAATCATGCGAAACCGAATAGGAAAAGGCTTCCAGTTCCTGGTTGGCGGCGGTCAGTTGGACAGTGCGGTCGGCAATGCGTTGTTCCAATTCACTGTTAAGCCGGTGGATTTCTTCTGCCGCTCGCTTGCGCTCGGTAATGTCTTGTCCGATTTCAACCACCTGGATCACATTGCCATCGGAATCTAGCACCGGTGAAGTGGACACCGCCATGATGCGGTCAGCACCGGCGGATGTGGTGATGCCGACGCGCTCGGTCGCGGCAACAGCACCTGTCTCAAAGGTCACTATGGAGGGACATCCCGGACAAATGGTAGTCCTGGCCTCAAACACTTCAAAACAATTTCGACCTTTTCTTCCCTCCAGGGCGCCAAACCATTGCGCATATAGATCGTTGTACCAGGCGATCGTATAGTCCGGATTGATCAGGCACATCCCGATCCCGGAGGATT
>CAYRBE010000214.1:0-3886 GCA_964422345.1 uncultured Dechloromonas sp. | reverse complement strand
GCTTCGAGCGGGGCAATTAGCTTTGGATCGGCTGTGAAGTCGCTTTTTACCTTCTCGGCGTAACCTTTAGGCACAGCGATCAGGAAGTCGGCAGTAAAACCGGCCTTGACCTGATTTTGTGTACCTTTCCAGACGCGCAGCGAGGAAACGACCTGATCCTTGCTGAACACGGTGGCGGTTTCGTAGGCGACGAAGCCCCAGTTGATCAGCTTGAGCGACTCGCTGGCGCGGGTGGAATCTGATTTTGTGCCGAGAACGACGGAAAGCAAACGGCGCTTTTCACGCATCGCTGAAGAAATCAGGCAGTAGCCAGCAGCTTCGGTATGGCCAGTCTTGACGCCGTCGACGGAGCTGTCGAGCCAGAGCAGGCGATTGCGATTGGGCTGGGTGATGTTGTTGTAGCGGTATTCCTTCATTGAGTAATAGCGCTTGTATTCTTCAGGGAAATCGCGGATCAGCGCACCAGCTAGCAGGGACAGGTCATGTGCAGTGGTGTAGAGATTCGGGTCAGGCAGGCCGGTCGAGTTGGTGAAGTTGGAGCTCTTCATCCCGAGGCGCTGGGCTTCACGGTTCATCATCTGGGCGAAGTTTTCTTCGCTGCCGGCAATGCCTTCGGCCAGTGTGACGCAGGCGTCGTTGCCGGACTGGACGATCATGCCCTTGATCAGGTCATCGACTGGCACCTGCGTGTCGACCCGGACGAACATTTTCGAGCCACCGGTGCGCCAGGCTTTTTCAGAGACTGGCAGTGGCTGGTTAAGGCCCAGGGTCTTCTTGTGGAGCGCCGCAAAGGTCAGGTAGGCCGTCATCAGCTTGGTCAGCGAGGCCGGCTCAAGGCGATCATCCGGCTTTTCAGAGGTCAGTACCTGGCCAGAGCCCATTTCGAGTAGCAGCCATGACTTGGCGGCTAGTGAAGGTGGGACGGGGGCTTGTTGGGCCAAGGCCTGCGTGGAGAGGCTCAACGTGAGGGCAAAAATGGCGGCGGGGCGGGAAATCTGATGAAACAGCGACATGTAGTTTTAGCTTTGTAATGCGTTGGGGGAGGGCAAATTATACCTCTTGCTTAAGCTGCTTCTTGTGGCGATCCGGCACAGAGTACTTCGATTGCCGGGTGCCGTATCCTGCGCTCGTTGGAGATGGCGAAAATCTGTTCGCTGACCCCGCTCATGGGGCCGATTGCTTGCGCATTTAATTGCGCCGCCACCTGTTCGGCAAGGAGCAAGGGGGCGGGGAAAATCCCCAGCCCGCCGCGGCCAAATGTGTTGAGCAGGGCGCTGTCTTCGAATTCGCCCACAATTTTCGGGTGAATATTATTACTTTCCAGCCAGCGATCAATCCGGTTGCGGATGGCGTTGTGGCGGGTAGGTAGCAGCATGGGGGCGCCATCGAGGCTCTTCGGAAAGCCGGCTGTGTAGCGTTCGCATAATTCGGGTGCGCCAAATAGACCATTTTCAAATTCACCGAGTCGGGTGCTGAATAATTTTAGGTTGCCCCCCATTGGGGCGGCGCGGTCGGTCAAGACGACATCAAGGCGATGCAGGGCGAGGTCAGCGAGCAGGGTTTCAAACTCACCTTCATCGCAAATCAGGCGAACATCGGCGGGCATGCTGGTTACTGATGAGAGTAGGCGATAGGCCAGTAATTTCGGGATGCCGTCGGAGATGCCCGCACGCAACCGTAGGGTCGTTTCGTTGTCAGAGTTTTGTACTGCGTCGACCAGCGCATCGCCCAATTGGAATATCTGGTCGGCGTAACCGAGAGCAAGGCGTCCTGCCTCACTAAGCACCAAGCCGCGTCCTTGACTATTGAATAGCGCTTTGCCAAGTTGTCTTTCAAGCAGCGAAAGTTGCCCGCTGATGGTCTGAATCGCGACGCCAAGGCGCTCAGCAGCACGGGTCATGCTGCCTTCTTGAGCAACAACCCAGAAGTAGTGAAGGTGTTTGTAATTGATGGGGGTCATAAAGTTTCTCAGTAAAAACCGAAGTGTTTGTTCATTTTGCTACGGTTTTCTGGTTTTGTGCAATGCGGTATGATGCTTTTCGTCTGTATTTATTCATAGGAGTTCGCCATGAAGCGCGTCATTCTTTTCCTTGCTACCAACCTCGCGGTGATGCTGGTTCTCAGCGTGGTCACCAGCCTACTTGGCGTTAACAAATTCCTCACAGCTAACGGTTTGAATCTACCGATGCTGCTCGCTTTTGCGGCAGTCATTGGTTTTGGTGGCTCGTTTATTTCGCTGCTCATGTCGAAAACGATGGCCAAGTGGAGCACTGGTGCTCGAGTAATTGAGTCGCCGAGTTCCTCAACCGAGGTCTGGTTGCTTGATACCGTCGCCAAACTGGCCGAGCGGGCCAACCTGCCGATGCCGGAAGTCGCTATTTACGATGGTGAACCGAATGCTTTCGCTACCGGTGCCAGCAAGAATAGCTCGCTGGTCGCAGTTTCGACCGGCTTGTTGCAGGGCATGACCAAAGAAGAGGCCGAGGCCGTGCTGGCGCACGAAGTTGCCCACATTGCCAATGGCGATATGGTGACTATGACGCTGATTCAGGGCGTGGTGAATACCTTTGTGATCTTTATTTCCCGCGTGGTCGGCTATTTGGTTGATTCTTTCTTGCGTCGTAATGACTCGGAAAGCACAGGCCCCGGTATCGGCTACATGGTGACCAGCATGATCTGCGAGGTCGTGTTTGGTATTCTGGCCAGCACCATCGTCGCCTGGTTCTCCCGTCAGCGCGAGTTCCGTGCGGATGCCGGTGCTGCCCAATTGATGCGCTCGCCTGTGCCGATGCAGAATGCCTTGCGTCGTCTGGGTAGCATGCAGACTGAGGGCTTGCCGCAAAACATGGCGGCCGCCGGTATCGCCGGTGGTTCAAGCTGGATGGCGCTGTTCTCAACCCATCCGCCGCTTGAAGAGCGCATTGCTGCACTGAATACCCCACGCTAAGCGTGGTTTGATGCCGGGTCGGCAGTAGCTGACCCGGTTGATTGAATGCTGATTGTCCCCTAGTCAATAACTCGTTGTTGATGGAACGGGTTTTCTCTGAAAAAGCTGATGAACTTCAAATCTAAACTGATTGCAGTCGCTTTAAGTTTGAGTGCGGGTCTTGCTCAGGCACAAATAACTTACGACTTGCCACAACTCGAAGCCTTGGCGCTGGAAACCAGCCGGGCGGTTGCTGCCGGGCGGGATCGAGTGACGGCAGCGCGCTATGCGGTCGATAGTGCTGCGGCTTTTCCTAATCCGGAGCTTGAGTATCTCGGCGGTACGGCCCGTTCGCGTGCGCCCGGTGGCTCCTCCGGGGATGCGCGTAGCCTCAGCCTGACTCAGCCGCTTGATATGCCGTGGCGGCGTTCGTCCCGTATTGCTGCTGCCGAGGCCGGGCTGGAATCAGCTAGCGCCGGCTATCAGGTATTTGAAGCAGATGCTTTGGCTCGGTTGCGGATGAGTTATTTCGAGGTCCTGCGTCGGGTGGCTGAGTATGAAAATGCAAAGCAGGACTTGAAATTGATGGAGGATGTCCGCTCGCGCATTGCATTACGGGTTGAAACCGGCGACGCGGCGCGTTTTGAGTTGATTAAGTCCGATTCCGAGATGATGGGGGCGAAAAAGAACGCGCAGGCAGCGGGATTCCGTGTCGAGCAGGCGCGTTCGCAGCTGCGCCAAAGCGTGGGCGGTGGCATGCCGGCTGGTTTTTTGCTCAGCGGGAGTTTGAAAGATGTGCCGGCAATTCCAGATCTGGCGAGCTTGCGTCAGCAGTTGGGAGCGAGCAGCCCGGATTTGGCGATAGCGCGCGCCGAGATGGTCAGGGCTGAGCGTCAGCTTGAATTTGAGCGGGCGCAGCGCTGGCCGAATCTGGCGCTGAAGGCGGGGGTAGATGAAGAC
>CAYRBE010000213.1:0-3892 GCA_964422345.1 uncultured Dechloromonas sp. | reverse complement strand
GTAATGCGGCCATCGGCCGCAACGCGAAACCAGTCGCTCACAGGAGCATCAGGACCACTTGCAGAAGCAGGACGGCAACGAGCGGTGAAAGATCGACCCCGCCAATCAATGGTACAAGACGCCGGATTGGATCAAGAATGGGGCGGGTAAGTTGCTGAGCTGGCGCGGCAATGGGTGAGTAGGGATTGATCCACGACAAGACTGCTTGCAGGATCAGCGCCGCAATCATAATGTAGACGGCGAGTCGCAGCAGGCCGCGCAGGGCAAACCAGAGGATCATTGGCGCTAGTCCCAGCGGGTCAAGTTCACTGACTCGACCCGAAAGGACGACAACGATTCCGGTGAGCATAAGTTGCAGTGCGAATGCTGCGAAGACACTCGACCAGTCGAGTCCGCCAATTCCCGGGATTATTCGGCGCAATGGTTTGACTGCCCAGTTGGTCAGGGCGACGACAAAGTTGCCCGGTTGGCCGGCAAAGGAAACTCGCATTGCCTGCATCATGAAGCGCAGCAGAAAGAGGGTGCAGAAAAAACTGATCACCGCATCAATCAGAAAAATGATGGCTTGCATCAGGCCGCTCCAAGCAATTTGCCGAGTTCCTGGCCACGCGCCTCAGCCGCTTTTACGCCGGCGATGATGCCTTCTTTTACGCCTTTTTCTGTCATTTTGTTGAGCGCGGCTTCGGTCGTCCCGCCTTTTGAGGTCACTCTTTCCCGCAGGACGGATGCCGGCTCGCTTGATTGTGCCGCAAGTGCGGCTGCACCCTGTACGGTTTCAATTGCTAGTTGACGCCCTTGTTCTGGTGTAAAGCCGAGATCGGCGGCGGCTTGTTGCATCGCTTCAATGAATAGAAAAACGTAGGCCGGTCCGCTACCGGAGAGGGCGGTGACACCATCCATTTTGCCTTCATCCTCGATCCAGACAGTGCTGCCGACTGCGCTGAGTACCCGATCAGCAGCTGTACGTTGCGCACTGCTGACTTCAGCGGATGGGCATAAGCCGGTGATGCCGGCGCCAATGAGGGAGGGCGTGTTGGGCATGCAGCGAACGATTTGGCGGTGTCCGTCAAGAAAGCGTGACAAGGTCGCAATATCGAGACCGGCCGCAATGCTGACCACCAAGGCTTGGCCTAGTTTGGTGCAGAGCGGGGCAACGGCTTCTTTCATTTGCTGGGGCTTGACGGCGAGTAGCAGTAAGTCACCCACCCTATCCAGTTGGTCAGCGCTTGCGACGCAGGTTACCGCATAGCTCTCAGTTAGTTTTTGCCGTGCTTCGCTGCCCGGATCAATCACTGTAATGTCGCTGGCAACAAAGCCCTGCTTCAACATGCCACCAATAAGTGCGTTGGCCATGTTGCCGCCGCCGAGGAAAGTGATTTTCATGTGTAGTTTCTCTCACCAAAAATGGCCGTGCCGATGCGAACAATGGTCGCGCCTTCGGCGATGGCTGCTTCAAGATCGTGGGACATGCCCATGGAAAGGGTGTCGAGTGGCAGGCCTTCGCGCTGCAACTCGGTATAAATGGCGCGCAGGCGACGAAAGGGCGCAGATTGTGCGGCAAAGTCGTCGGCAGGCTCGGGGATGGCCATCAGGCCGCGCAGCTTGAGTCCGGGAAGTCGGCTTATGGCTAGTGCCAGCGCAGGAGCTTCGGCTGGGGCGCAGCCGCTTTTGCTGGCTTCGCCGGAAACATTGACTTGCAGGCAGACTTGCAGTGGTGGCAGATGCTGCGGGCGCTGACTCGATAGGCGTTCGGCAATCTTTAGTCGTTCGATTGAATGCACCCAGTCAAAGTGTTCGGCGACCAGCCTTGTCTTGTTGCTTTGCAGTGGGCCGATGAAATGCCAGCATAAATTGCGGTCCACCGCGCCCCGCAGGAAGTGCCCTTGGGGTATAGCATTAATTTTGTCGACGCCTTCCTGCACATAATTCTCACCAAAAGCCCGCTGACCGGCGTCGGCTGCAGTTAAGACACTACTCAGTGGCCATGTTTTGCTTACCGCCAACAGGGTAATGCTGTCAGGCGAGCGCCCGGCAGTAATAGCGGCTTGATTGATCCGCGTCTGGACTGCTTGCAGGTTGCTGGCGATTGCGCTCATAATCCCTCGGGAATTCCGAATGATTTGAGTATACACGCGCTCCGAGGACGAACTCTATGGACATCACCGAACTGCTGGCTTTCAGCGTCAAGAATAAAGCATCCGATCTTCATCTTTCTGCCGGTTTGCCGCCGATGATTCGGGTCCATGGCGATGTGCGCCGTATCAACCTGCCGTCGATGGAGCACAAAGATGTGCACGGCATGGTGTATGACATCATGAATGATGGCCAGCGCAAGGTTTATGAAGAGACACTAGAGTGTGACTTTTCTTTCGAAATCCCGAATCTGGCTCGTTTCCGGGTCAATGCGTTTAATCAGAATCGCGGTGCCGGTGCCGTATTCCGGACGATTCCTTCCAAGGTGTTGACGCTTGAAGAGTTGAACGCGCCGAAGATTTTCAAGGAAATTGCTGAGATTCCGCGCGGACTTGTGCTGGTTACCGGGCCAACGGGCTCGGGTAAATCAACCACGCTGGCGGCGATGGTGAATCACGTCAACGAAACGGATTATGGTCATATTTTGACTGTTGAGGATCCGATCGAATTTGTCCATGAAGCCAAGAAGTGTTTGATCAACCAGCGTGAAGTTGGGCCACACACCTTGTCCTTTGCCAACGCATTGCGCGCCGCACTGCGCGAAGATCCGGATGTGATTCTGGTGGGTGAAATGCGTGACCTTGAAACTATCCGTTTGGCACTGTCTGCAGCTGAAACAGGCCACTTGGTGTTTGGTACTTTGCACACCTCGTCTGCAGCCAAGACCGTCGACCGTATTGTTGACGTCTTCCCTGCGGCTGAAAAGGAGATGGTCCGTTCAATGTTGTCGGAGTCGCTACGCGCCGTTATTTCCCAGACCTTGCTCAAAACCAAGGAAGGTAATAGCCGGGTTGCGGCGCATGAAATCATGATCGGGACACCGGCGATTCGTAACTTGATTCGTGAAAACAAGGTGGCTCAGATGTATTCGGCGATCCAGACCGGGGCAAATCTCGGTATGCAGACGCTGGATCAGAACCTGCTTGATTTGGTAAAACGTAATTTGGTATCGAGTGCCGAAGCGCGTAATAAGGCGGCCAACAAGGATGCCTTCCCGGCTTGATGCCGAATTATTATAAGAAATAGAGGGTAGGGACATGGAACGCGATCAGGCGATGAAATTCATGCACGATCTTTTGCGACTAATGTCGCAAAAGAAGGGCTCGGACCTTTTTATTACTGCAAACTTTCCGCCGGCGATAAAGATCGACGGCAAGGTCACGCCGGTGTCGAATCAGATACTGAGTTCTCAGCACACAGCAGAGTTGGCGCGGGCCATCATGAATGACCGTCAGTCGGCAGAGTTTGAAGCAACCAAGGAATGTAACTTTGCGATTTCGCCTTCAGGGATCGGTCGTTTCCGGGTAAATGCACTGGTTCAGCAGGGGCGGGTTGGTGTGGTGTGTCGGACCATTAACATGAGCATTCCGACCCTGGATGAATTGCTGCTGCCGCCCGTGCTTAAAGACTTGGCGATGACCAAGCGGGGGCTGATTATCTTTGTCGGCGGTACGGGTACCGGCAAAACGACCTCGCTGGCAGCGCTGGTTGATTACCGTAATGAAAACTCCTACGGCCATATCATCACGATTGAAGACCCGATCGAGTACGTGCACGACCATAAGAACTGCATCGTTACCCAGCGTGAAGTTGGGGTTGATACTGATGACTGGGGGCCGGCTTTGAAAAACACCTTGCGTCAGGCGCCGGATGTGATCCTGATGGGTGAAATTCGTGACCGCCAGACGATGGATTACGC
>CAYRBE010000212.1:0-3920 GCA_964422345.1 uncultured Dechloromonas sp. | reverse complement strand
ATCGACATGGATTACACCGACCGCCGGGTCAAGTTGATCGAGGAGGGTATCGACCTCTCAATCCGGATTACCCGTCGACTCGATCCCGGTGATGTGGCACGCAAGATCGGCACCGCCCATTTGTTCGCCATTGCCGCGCCGGCCTATCTGGCCCGCCACGGAGAACCGCAGCACCCCAGCGAACTGGCCCACCATGAATGCCTTGGATATACGGCAAGTGGCACGACCCAGAGCTGGCAGTTTATGGTCAATGGGCAGCTCGAAACTTTTCCGGTACGTAGCCGGATCAACGCCAATAATGGCGAAGTACTGACCGAGGCGGTAGCTCAGGGCATGGGAATCAGCCTGCAACCTGATTTCATCGTCGCGCCGTATCTTGAAAGTGGCCGGGTGGCGTCGATACTGGCTGATTTCCCCACCCCGGAACTCGGGGTTTATGCCCTCTTGCCGAGCAATCGCCAAGTGCCGCACCGGGTACGGGCGCTGATGGATTTTTTGGCAGAGCACTTGCAGTCAGTTTAGGATGCACCTTACCTGTGAATAATGGAGTCAGAAAATGAAGCGTATCGCTGTGTTTGCTTTGGGTAGTGCCTTGATGTTTTCTCAAGCCGCATTTGCCGGCACGCTGATTGATCTTTCGGCTGAAGCCAGTCGGCCGGCAGCAAATGACCAGATTCGGGCGGCGGTTTATAGTGAGGCCACCGGGCAGAGTCCGGCCGAGGTGTCGCGCCGGGTTAATCAGGAGGTTGCCGAGGCACTGAAGGTTATTAAATCCAAGTCAGGCGTTACGGTAAAAAGTGGCCAGCAATCGACTTACCCGATCTACGGGAAGGAGCAAAAGATTGACGGTTGGCGGATGCGTAGCGAATTGATTGTTGAGTCGAAAGATCTGGCGGCGGTTTCTGATTTGCTCGGTAAGTTGCAGCAAATGAAACTTGCCGTTGGCAATGTGACGCAAATGCCTTCAGCCGAAACCCGGCGTCAGGTTGAAGATGAAACAATGCGCGATGCCATTCGTGCCTTTCAGGCTCGCGCTGCAGTGGTCGCTGATCAAATGGGCAAAAAATGGCAGATCAAGCAGATGAATATTCAGCAAGCCGGCCAATATCCACAACCCATGATGCGCGCTGCACGGGGGGCGGCAATGATGGCTGATGCCGCACCAGCGCCGCTGGAAGCCGGCGAAAGTCAGCTGACGACCAACATCCACGGCCAAATTGAACTGGCTGATTAACCCAGTAATGCCACGGACTTGATCTGCGCCCACAGCTCAAGTCCGGGTCGAATCTGCAGCTTGTTGGCTGAGCGCTGGGTGATGCGGGCCAGTAAGGCAGAACCGGCGACATCAAGTTTGACCAATACATGCGCCGCAGTATCCGTCAGGGCAATTTCTATCACGGTGGCCGCAACGCAATTCAGAATGCTGCTCTCATGCTGCGGGCTGAGCGAGAGGCTGACATCGCGGGCGTGAATCCGGCAACGCAGGGGGCTGGCAACGGCTTCCGGGCGGCGGGCAACGAAGATGTTGCCGCCGGAAAAACTCAGGCGGGTCAGTTGATCTGCTTCGTGTTCGGCAACGGTGGTTTCTATCACTACGCCGGCATCGTCAGCAAAGGCCATAGGCAGGTCGATACGGCTGAGGATACTGTTGAGCGGTCCGCTGGCCATGACTTTGCCTTGATCCAGCACGACCAGATGGTCGGCGAGGCGAGCGACCTCATCCGGCGAATGGCTGACGTAAATAATTGGCAAGGCCATTTCGCTGTGCAGGCGCTCAAGGTAAGGCAGGATTTCGAGTTTGCGTTTGAGATCAAGCGCAGCAAGCGGTTCATCCATAAAAAGGATTTTCGGTGCGGCCAATAAGGCGCGGCCAATTGCAATCCGCTGACGCTCACCGCCGGATAAATCCTTGGTCGAACGATCGAGCAAATGTGCAATGCCGAGCAGTTCTGCAATGGTGTCGAGTGAAAACTTGCGGTCTTGTTTGGGAATGCGCTGTTCGCCAAAACTCAGGTTTTGCCGCACATTGAGGTGCGAAAACAAGCTGGCTTCCTGAAACACCACACCGATTGCGCGCTGGTGCGGTGGAATAAACAGGCCACGCGCTTCGTCTTGCCAGACGGTGTCGCCAATCGCAAAGTACGCTTCCGGGGCGCGCTCCAGCCCGGCCATCAGACGCAAGCAGGTGGTTTTACCGGAGCCGGAATGGCCAAAGAGTGCGGTGATGCCGGTGTCGGGCAGAGTTAGGTTTACATCAAGCAAAAATCCGTTTTCGATGTGAGTGCTACGGTGCACACGAAATTTTGCCGAAATTTGCCCGCTCATCTTGAGGTCTGCCGCTTGGCATTGAAGGTGTACAGCCCGATCAAAACCAGGAAGCTGAACAGCATCATGCCGCCTGATAGCCAGTGCGCTTGGGTGTATTCAAGCGCTTCAACGTGGTCGTAGATTTGCACCGAGACAACGCGGGTCTTTTCCGGAATGTTGCCGCCGATCATGAGCACAATCCCGAACTCGCCGACGGTGTGGGCAAATCCAAGAATCGCCCCGCTCAAGAAACCGGGTTTGGCGAGGGGAACGGCCACTGACCAAAATGTATCCCAAGGTGATGCGCGCAGGGTGGCAGCGACCTCAAGCGGGCGGTCGCCAATCGCTTCAAAGGCATTTTGAATCGGCTGAACAACGAAAGGCAGCGAATAAAACACCGAAGCAATGACCAGACCGGTAAAAGTAAATGGGAGCAATCCCAATCCCAGTGCCTCGGTTAGTTTGCCCAGCGGCCCGTTCGGCCCCATTGCAACGAGTAAATAGAAGCCAATGACAGTAGGGGGCAAAACGAGGGGTAGGGCAACAATCGCGCCGATTACCCCTTTGAATGCCGAGCGCGTGCGCGCCAGCCACCAAGCGATCGGTGTGCCAATTACTAACAACAACAGGGTCACCACGGTGGCGAGCTTGAGCGTCAGCCAGACGGCGGCGAAATCGGAACTATCCATGCGCGATCATGGTGTAGGAAGCAGAACGTGGAGTGTAGCGATGCCGGGCTGTATCGCAAAGCAAATTACCGGTGCTTGCTTACGGAGAGGGGGGTGGTGCCCATGAGAAGAATCGAACTTCCGACCTCTCCCTTACCAAGGGAGTGCTCTACCACTGAGCCACATGGGCAGCCGTGGCTACCGGTATTCTTGGTGCATCCTGACGGGCTCGAACCGCCGACATCCTGCGTGTAAGGCAAGCGCTCTACCAACTGAGCTAAGGATGCACAATCAAGGGGGCGCATTATAACTAGAAAAACGCAGTTTGCCAGTCAATTCTGAAAATAATCTGAACTATGACTTTAATGATAGGATTCGATCACTGTTTCTATTAGTAAATATTCATACTCGCGCTCATGCTCCTTCGTCTATTTTCTAAGCTACTGTGTGTTTTTCTATTGGGGGCGGCCGCTATCGGCCACGCTCAGCAGTCCACACTGCGGGTTGCTGTGATAGAAGACTCACCTCCCCTGAGTTATATCGATACTGACGGCAAGCTGGCGGGGTTTAATGTGGCACTGGCTGAGGCGCTTTGCGCCGAGATGAAAGTTAAATGCACTTTCGGCCTGACCAGGCTCGAGAATTTGATTGACGATGTTGCAGCCGGGGCTTTTGATCTTGGTGCACTTGGTTTCTTGGTAACACCAGAGCGCCAGAAAAAAGTCGTGTTTACCCAGCCAGTTTATCGCTCAACTACGCTTTGGCTGGCAAAACCAGGCATTTTGCCGGGTGAGAAAAAAGTCAGGATTTCAACCTTCCGTGGTTCGCTACAAGAAAAATATATCAAGGCAAAAGGCTGGGATTCGATCAGTGCCGATACCTACACTGAATTCATTGAGCAGTTTTCAGCGGGGGTTACGAACGCAATGGTTGCGCCATTGATGA
>CAYRBE010000211.1:2012-3933 GCA_964422345.1 uncultured Dechloromonas sp. | reverse complement strand
GTTTGCGATGAAGCAGGTTCCGTGGCAGTCAGAATCGTAGGCCAGCAGTGCAGCGTAACCAGCCAGTCGAATTCGCTCGGTCAATCTCGATCAAAACGGGGTAAGCAGTCGTACAGAAGCCTTCTCCAATGCGGTCATCCAAGCCTCAATGACTGCGCTTGCCGCCCTGGCTCGGTTCCATCTAACCCGAAATACTCACCGCAAAATCGTTGGTTTTTTAATAAACGATGTCAGAATGGGCTTGACGAGTCAAGCCGCAATGAGAGACCGAGTCTCAATTGGCTGACCTTGCACAAATCTCAACAAGGAAAGTCGGCATGAAGCTCTTTATTCAAGGTTTGCCTCGAAGCATTGTGCTTTTGGCAGTCGTCGCGGTTTCAGCTTGCGGTGGCGGCACCGAGCCAGTTGCAACTCCACCCACCCCGTCCATCAAGGCCACTGCTCCAGCACCTGTGAAGAAAGCCACGACCGTTACAGGCGGCAATGCGGTGGTCATTCACATGTATCAAGCGTTGTACCGCATGGCTCCGAGCAATGAATTGCTTCTTGATTACGCCTTCCAGGCCAATAACGACGCATCAACCTTTGTCAAAAACCTCACCGATCGCTTCGCCACCACAAGCCACGCCGATCTGGCAAAACTTGTGCTTGACAATCTTGGCGTGACATCAAGCACTGTTCCAGCAATCAACGCAAAAGGCGACAGTGAATACGCATTGTTGCTGGATGCAGTGAAGCAGATATTTGGTGTATTTCCGACGATGCGCGGACAGGTCATTTTGAATATGACGAATTTGCTGGTGGGTCTTGAGGGTGATTCAACTTATGGTGGCGCTGCAACTGCGTACAACAAGCAGGCGGCGAACAATTTCAGCAACACGGCAACATATTCGGTGCCAACTGACTTAAGCAAAATCACCTATCCAGACAGTTATCAAACGCCAACAACATTGGCCTCTGATGTTAATACCGATCCATGTAATCTGGACTTGAGTGTTGTCACGTACCCGCAAGCATGGACAGGAAAATATCCATACCCTGTCATCAAAGGTGCGCCATTCCCCCCTAACTTCTATGGAGGAATGAGTTTGAAGGATATTATGCTGGCTGATAACCCAACGTTTAACCCGAATTGCGTAGGGAGTCTAAATTCCGAGTTCGATAGAACAATAGTTCGCCTCGTCAATTTGAATGTGAAATATGTGAAGATTCCTCAATGGCACTGGATTCAGGTCAATCAAGATGGGAGTTGGGGTGTTGTGAAGGCTGAAAACTCATTCGGACCTTTGCCAGATGCAAATCTAAGTTATTTTGTGGCTGCTGCTCATAAGGCAGGATTGAAGGTCATCCTAGATAATCAAATTCAAGGCATTAATAATCCAGTTACAGGTTATTCATATGAGCCAGATTCAAACTCAGAAAATTATGCGAAGTGGTTTAGTGCATTTAAAGCATTTCTGCAAGATAGAGCCCCATATTTCCAATCCATTGGTATTGATGTATGGGAGTTGGGATGTAGCGCATGTCTGTTTCACAACGTCGGCACTGCGAGCTCCACAGACTTGGCATACTTTGCAACTCAAACAAAGAGTTTGATACCCATTATGAAGAATGTCTTCCGAGGTGCCTTGCTAATTACGAGTAATCCTTGGTTATTGGGTGAAGCTGAGGTAATTGATTCAGTAGATTACATTACTTTTGGCATCTATGATGTGGGCTGGGGCAGAATATCAGCAGCCAATGCAAACAATTACAGTGTGCAAACGGCAAGTGCAGCTTTCATGTCTGATCAACTCAATCCAGGCAATATGAGCAACTACGACAAACTGGGGAAAACATTGGTTTTTGATGCGACCCTTCAGTCGAGAGCAAATGTATTTACGATGCCCGGTTATCTTGAGGAAACGGGTTGCACTTCAAG
>CAYRBE010000211.1:0-2002 GCA_964422345.1 uncultured Dechloromonas sp. | reverse complement strand
ATATATCTGCAACTTCATGTTTGCAAAAGGAAACAACCCCTGATTTTTCGGTACAAGCGATTTTCTTTGAGGCTTTTTTTGAATCATTAAGCTCACTAAATCTTGTAAGTAATATAGTGCCGCTGCCAATGAATTATTGGGAAACCAATTCGATGATATCTACTGATGTTTTTCCAAGTCTTGGTTCAACTATTAGGAATAAACCAGCAGAGGGCATCGTTAAGGCATGGTTTGCAAAGTAAAGTCTGTCGTGCCGCGACTTCCGTGACAAAGCACTGACGCCTGATGCTGCACTGGAACCTGATAGGTCACTTGGCTGGGTCATCAGCGAATCAGATCCATGTCGGACTGGCGGCAACAGGTTTGGCTTTTACTGCTTAGGCGCAAGTGAAATTTCTTGCAATCCCTCTAATTTCCTTGGCACTGATTGCGTGTGGTGGCGGCACAGAACCCTTCGCATCACCACCCATCGGGGCCATCAAGGCCGCTGCTCCGTCGCCAGTCAAGAAAGCAACAACGATCACTGGTGGCAATGCCGTGGTCATTCACCGTAAGCGCTCCACGAACCCCAGACTTGTAAACCAAATCTGAACCCGCCATGCTGGCCCATCTAACTTCAGATGGAAAAACGAGCATGACGATGACAACAAAGCAATACTGGAGCCGCCACGTCGCGGCAGTCAAAGCCCAGGCAATCACAACAAGAGCCTACGCCCAGCGACACGGACTGGTCTTATCCACCTTGTACTACTGGCAACACAAACTCAAACTCAAACCCACTGCTGCGACGCAAGTTCACTGCGAGCCCACAGGCGCGACCGATCAGCCCAGCAAATTCGTAGCCCTGCATGTCAAAGCCCCAGAGTACGCTGTGCGACCAATGGCTACCAACTGCACCCTGGTGCTCGGCGCTGGTGTGCGTCTTGAAATGGCGGCATTACCAGACCCTCAATGGCTCACTGCTTTGGCGCGCTGCGCCCACGGTGAGCGCTGATGCATCCGGGCTGCGCCATCGAGCAGGTCTACCTGTACCGCGAACCCATCGACTTCAGAAAAGCCATCAACGGCCTGAGCGTCCTGGTCGAGCAGGAACTCGGCTTGAACCCGTTTGCCAGCGCGCTGTACGTCTTCACCAACCGACACCACAACAAGGTCAAAGCGCTGTACTGGCACCGCAACGGATTTTGTCTTTGGCAAAAACGTCTGGAGCACGAAAAATTTGCTTGGCCACGTGATGACAACGAGCTCACCCAAAGCTGCAGTTTGGCTGAATTTGGCTGGCTAATTGAAGGCTTTGATTTGTCCAAAAATAAACCTCATAAAACGTTGAATTTCTCTTCTGTTTCATAGGAGAAACGGTTAAAATACAGCATGTCTTTTGCATCACTTCAAAGCCCTTTTTCTCCCGAAAAAAAAGGCTTTGAAGTTCTCCCATTACCGAGCGTTTTGCCGCACGATGTCGATGCTTTGAAGACCCTGCTGGTGGCCCAGCAAAATGCACACACCGCCCTGATTGAGGCCATCCGCCAAGAGGCCCACGATTACGTTATCCGCATGCTCGAGCAAGCCATTCTGGCCCGCCAGCGCATGTTCGGTGCCAGCTCCGAGCAGATGTCAGGTAAGCGGCTGGCCGTGGCACCTTGACGCAGGCGCCCGGAATATGCGAGGTCGTTGACGGCGCTCAGACCGGCGGTTGCCAGCGATGCGGAAGCAACTCGTCGATTCGGCTGTTCAGGTGCGAGGGCAACCGCGTGAGAACGTCCTTCAGGTACGCCCACGGATCGTGCCCCTGCATCTTTGCCGACTGCACCAGACTCATGACGATGGCGGCGCGCTGGCCGGCAAGTTCACTGCCAGCGAATAACCAGGCCTTCCTGTCATGTGAATCTTCACATGACAGGAATAATGCAAACGGCAGTCTTATGCGAACTTGTCGGCTCTCACCTCGCGAACAACGAGGCGTATCAAGGCTTGCGGCGTTGCGAGTGAAGTCTGGACTTCA
>CAYRBE010000210.1:0-3974 GCA_964422345.1 uncultured Dechloromonas sp. | reverse complement strand
GTCGAAAGTGAAATTTTGCGCCCGGATGGCAGGCTTACCCCGGTTCAGATTGATGCGGTCAGTATTCGCGACAGTTACAGCCAACCGGCCTACCGCGTCGTCACCGTACAAGACATTACTCAAGAAAAAATCACCGCACACCAACTTGCGGAGTATCAGCAACATCTTGAATCACTGGTCCAGGATCGCACCCACAAGATAGAACAACTTAACGACACCCTCGAGCTGCGGGTAAAAGAGGCGGAGTCAGCCAATCAGGCAAAATCCAACTTTCTGGCCAAGATGAGCCACGAAATCCGGACGCCGATCAATGGTATTTTGGGGATGGCGCATTTAATGAGCCGCTCATCACTCAACAGCGACCAGTCGACTCAATTAAGCAAAATACAGTTATCCGGTCGACATTTGCTCAGCATCATCAACGACATTCTTGATATTTCCAATATTGAATCAGCAACGCTAAAACTCGAACTCAGAAGTTTTCCGGTCGATGAACTGATCTCCTCAATCGAAGCCGTGATGAGTGAAAGTATTCACAAAAAAGGCCTTAGCCTTCAGGTATTAGCCTCTCAATTACCAGAGTTTTTAGTCGGCGACGAGAATCGACTACGCCAGATTCTGATCAATTTCCTCAGTAATGCGGTCAAATTTACCGACCACGGCAGTATCACTCTCGCCGCTCATGTTCAAAATGAAACCACATCCGGCATACAAATTCGTTTTGAAGTGACTGATACCGGCATCGGTATTTCACCGGAACAACAGCATCATTTGTTCAAAATGTTTGAGCAAGTCGACAATTCGGCTTCCCGTACCTACGGCGGCACCGGACTTGGCCTAGCCATCAACAAACATCTGGCCGAGCTGATGGGTGGAGAAGTAGGCGTTTCGAGCAAACAAGGGCAAGGCAGCACCTTCTGGTTCAGCGTTCGCTTAGGCCGGGGCGAAAACATCAGCGCATCAAATTTGGCAGCGGCGCCGATCGACACCGAAACAACCCTCAAACAGCATTATCGCGGCAGCCGTATATTACTGGCCGAAGATGACCCAACCAATCAGGCGGTGACACTCGGACTCCTGCACGAATGCGGACTAATCGTCGACCTGGCCGAAAATGGTGCGCAGGCATTGGCCATGTCTGGTAGCGGCGACTATGGGCTGATCCTGATGGATATGCAGATGCCGGAAATGGATGGCCTTGAAGCAACCCGTCGCATTCGTGCGGCGAACAAAACCCTGCCGATTATTGCAATGACGGCAAATGTTTACGCCGATGACCGTCAGCGCTGCGCCGATGCCGGAATGAACGATTTCATCGCCAAACCAATTGACCCGGAGCTCGTTTTTTCGACCTTGCTCAAATGGCTCCCCACGCCAACAATCAAACCAGCAGACGAAACGCCTGCCCCGTTACTCGAAAATGTACCGACAGAAACATTCGACCAGTTGATCATCGCCCGGCTTTCGGCCATCCCCGGACTGGATGTTTCCCGTGGGATCGCGATTGTCCGGGGGAAAACGACCAAATATGTCGATCTGCTCAGTCGGTTTATTGAAGGACATGCTCAGGACATGGATCTACTGGTTGAATACAGCAAAGCCGGCGACCATCCAAAAGCGGTTATGCTCGCGCACAGCTTGAAAGGTGCGGCGGCAACGCTCGGCATAACGAACCTTGCTGAAGCTGCCAAGCACATCGAACTCATGGAGCGCGCCGAGCATCACCCGGCAAGCGATGACATCGAGATGCAAACCGAGATGGAAACCGTGCGCCACGAATTTGTAAACATTAGCGCAGCCCTTCATGCCACCCTGGCGTTAACTCAGGCAAACACAAAACATCAGATGCTGGATACGAAAGCAGCTAAAGCCTTACTTGATGAACTGGAAAAACGTCTGGAAGACGATAACTTCACCGCCATCGCACTGTTCCAGGAACACGGCGAGACACTACGCGCCATGCTGGGTAATCAAAGCGAAGATCTAGCTCGCCAGATCAGGCAGTTTGACTTTGAAAACGCTCGAAAAACCCTGCACGCCTTACGTTCCAAGGGCTAAAACAACGATGGATTTGAGTGTGCTACGGTGCACACGCTAAAACCTCATAAAACAGCCATTTTTCAGCAAAACCGACTCAACTCTTGCGCTATATCAAGTCAATATTCATATGTTGTTATACTGTAATACAACCAAATAACTAGTAAATTTGTAACAAATGTCACAGAGACCAGATTTAATTTGCACCAAATAACAATTAAGTATTTTTGTTTCTGCCTTCAGGCATGAAATCTTAGCGGAGTTAAAGAAGTGAAAACTATTTTTCTAGTCGATGATTCAGCCACCATCCTTTTAAGTATTTCCAACATTCTGTCTAAAGCCGGATTTGCCACCGAAAAAGCCGCCAGCGGCGAAGAGGCACTGAAAAAATTTCAGGCCGGCGTCAAAGTGGATCTCCTGATGACCGACCTCAACATGCCCGGCATCAACGGCATCGAGTTGATCAAGGAAGTTCGCAAACTACCGAACTACCGTTTCATGCCGATTCTGTTTCTGACCACCGAGTCGCAGCAATCCCGCAAACTTGAAGCCAAAGCAGCCGGCGCTTCCGGATGGATTGTCAAACCTGCCACCGCAGATGAGTTACTGAACACCATCAAACTCGTCCTGCGCTAGGAGCGCACCATGAACCTCGACCAACTGTTCAAGCGAACGCTGACGGTCACGCTGATTGTTGCCGTTGGCGCATTCATTACCGTCTTCCTGCTCAATGACTGGTTCCATAAGTCGTTTATTACCGGCCTGGGAATGTCGTCGCCGTTATCAGACGCCCTTGGCTCGGTCATCATGATTTTGGTCGCCTATGCGGCACAGAATGCCGTATCCAAAGCCTTTTATCGTGACACCACATTTGGCCTGGCCAGCGATGACAAAAAGATCCACGACAAAATAGGCAGCGTTGAAGCGGTGGGCGAAGAAGTCGCCAAAGAGCTAAACGCCGTCCGTGCCTACAATGACGTACTCCGTGGCCAGTTAAACGATATCGTCAAGGAGACTGAAAAAGCGGCTTTCGATATCGCCAGCCGCCTCCAGTCAATTGATAACGTAGTCACAAATCTTGACCGGTTTGTTGAAAATACCGCCAGTGCGGCAGAACAAATCTCAGCAAACTCGCAGCAGGAAATTGACGGCAATCAGGCGCTCATCCAGAAAATGGAAACCTATATCCGCCGCCGGATTGACGAAACCGCAGAAGATAAAAACCGCATCGAACACGTCGTCAAAGAAGCCCAGGGACTCGGTACACTGGTTCAGTTGATCCGCAACATTTCCAGCCAGACCAATCTGCTCGCCCTTAATGCTGCGATTGAAGCCGCGAGAGCCGGCGAGGCCGGGCGCGGTTTTGCCGTCGTTGCCGATGAAGTGCGCAAACTCTCGGCCGAATCCGACAAAGCCGTATCGCAGATCAACGATGGCATTAACGGCGTCGCCAACTCAATTCGTCAGCAATTTGAAGACAAGCTGGCGCACAGCAACACCAGCGCCGAACAGTCTGCACTCGAGGAGTTTTCAACGCAGCTGACCAATCTCGGCCAAGGTTATCAAACGCTGCTCGCCCATGACCAAAGCGTGCTGATCAACGTCAAGGAATCGAGCGGTGAACTGGGCCGGATGTTTATGGATGTGCTGGCCAGCGTTCAATTCCAGGACATCACCCGGCAACAGATCGAGCAGGTTCAGAAAGGCATGAACAAACTCGACGAACACTGCGAAAACCTGTCCAAGCGCATTCTTGCCTCGGAAGGTGACAACTTCCAATACGCGCCGCTCAAAGAGCACCTCGACGAACTCTACAAGTCCTACGTCATGGATACGCAGCGCACCAGCCATCAGCAAGCCCTGCATCAAACCCCGAGCGCCAAATCATCAGGCAAGAGCGCCCCGGCATCGGCCAAAATTGAGTTGTTCTGAAGGAA
>CAYRBE010000209.1:628-3984 GCA_964422345.1 uncultured Dechloromonas sp. | reverse complement strand
ACGGTGCTGTCTCGGAAGCCACCGCGCGGGCCATGGCGCAGGGCGCGCTGAGCCACAGCCGGGCTGACTGGTCGGTAGCGATCACCGGTATCGCCGGGCCGGGTGGCGGTTCGGTCGAAAAGCCGGTGGGTACGGTGTGCTTCGCCTGGGCATCAAAAGATGGGGGCTGTGAAGCACAGACCTGTTATTTCAGTGGTGATCGCGCTGCGGTGCGCGAACAGTCGGTACGCCATGCTTTGCGTGGGTTGATTGAGCGAGTGGATTCGCCAACGGGTTTTGCCTGAGCTATTCGAAATGACTAATCCGAAATAAGGTGGCTATAATTGTGACGGGAGAAATGTCATGCGCCATATCGAACTGGATGTTGCATCCATCGAGCGAATCTTTGATGAATGGTTCGCAGGTCAAACCGCAGGTGGTTTGATCGCTTTGCTGCCCGAGGCCGAGAAAAATCGGCTTCCTTTGCTGCAGAAAGCCTGTCGTGAACGTAATGTGCCTTTATTTGGTGGCATCTTTCCGGCATTGATTAATGGTGCTGAATTTGTCAATCATGGCATCTGTCTGTTGCCATTTCTTACTATGCCCCCTGCCTTTTTGATTCCTGCCACAGCAGGGGCTGAGGCGATCGGAAAAGCAGTTCGTCACGGATTGGCGATGTTGCCTGATGGAGCCGCCAAGCCGACCCTGTTTTTGATGTTTGATGGCATGTTGCCCAATATCGCCAGCCTGCTAGAGGAAGTTTATTTTGATCTGGCCAATCGGGTCGACTATGCCGGAGTGAATGCCGGTAGTGAGACTTTTCAGCCGATGCCCTGTCTCTTTGACCAGACGCAAGTCATTGAGGGTGGTGTCATGGGAGTGTTGTTGCCGGGTGATGTTCAGACGGTACTCGAGCACGGTTTTGTGCGACCGGAGCGTGCAATGAATGCGACGGCCAGCGAAGGTAACCGGATTGCGACGATCGACTGGCGCCCCGCTTTTGAGGTTTATCAGGAAGTAATCAAGGCTGAATACGGGATTGATCTGACTGCGGAAAACTTCTATCAATATGCGGTGCATTTCCCCTTTGGGATTTTGCGTGCAAATGGTGAAGTTATTGTACGTATTCCCGTTGCGATGGCTGACGATGGTTCTCTATTTTGTGTTGGCGAGGTGCCGGAAAATTCGGCGTTGGTTCTGCTTAAATCACCTGAAGCAGGGGGGAATGGTTGTCTTGAGCGCCTGGCAAAAAATCTCGATTTTGCCAGTGCAGAATCATCCAGCCGTTGTTTGCTCACTTTTTACTGCGCTGGTCGCAGGATGCATCTGGGCGTCGAGGCGGAGGCCGAGTTGGCGGCGCTTGGTGTGCAGGCCAGGTTGAAACAATTGGTGGGGGCGCTTTCACTCGGAGAGATCGGAAGTACCCAGCGTGGCGGCTATCCAGTGTTTCATAATGCGACGCTGGTTTGTCGGCCCTGGAGTGGGCTATGAATCGTGAGCAAATTCTCAGTATTCTTTATGATCTGTCGATTACGATCGGCGGCGAAATCGCGCCAGATCAACTGCTCAAAAAAACCTTGCAGCGGTTTATGTATCACACTTCATTTCCAGTCGGCGTTGTGCTGCTTGACCGGGAAGACTCGGATTTAGGGGCTTCGGCGACGCTTGGTTTAGCCATTGGCGATTACGTGCTTGCCGATCGGCGTGGGTCCCTATTCAATCTCGCCGCTGCTATGTTGGCAGGTCCGGTTGAGCTGATCTCCGATGCCTCCCTGCTCTCCCCTTTGTCGCTTGATCAGTCATATCGCTGGTGCCTCAAATTGCCGGTCGATCCAAAATGTTGCATTTTGTTGTTGTCGGTGGAGCAGCCAAACAGTGGTTTGCCACTGACCCAAATTTTTCAGCCGGTACTGGCTAGCTTGGCCAAGGCACTGATCCTGTGCCGAAATAATGAAAAATTCAACTTGGCACTAGTGCACCAACGTGATGATGCGCAAGCCGAGTTGGCTGTTGCCTTGGTGCAAAGCGAGCGTGAGCGTGTATTTCTGAAGTGTCTGACTGATGCGATTCCTGATCTGGTTTGGGTGAAGGATCGAAACGGGGTTTATCTTTCCTGTAATCCGAGTTTTGCGCGTTTGTATAACGCCCCCAGGGAAAAAATCATTGGTCGTACCGACGATGATTTTGTCAGCAAAGAATTGGCTGAATTTTTCCGAGAACATGACCGGGCTGCCGTGGCGGCAGGTGTTTCAACGATGAATGAGGAATGGCTCACGTTTGCGGATAATCAATATCGCGGCTTGTTTGAGACGATCAAAACGCCGATGTGGGATAAAAACGGTCAATTGATTGGTGTTCTCGGCACCGCCCGCGACATTACCGAGCGACGCCGGATAGAAGAGACTTTGCGTGAGAGTCAGCTGGAGCTGGATCAGCACCGCTTGCACTTGCAGGCCTTGGTTGAGGAAAGAACTCGCGCTCTTGCAACGGCTAATACCCAGGTTCAGGAAACCTTATTCTCGATGGATCGAGTCGGCATGGGGATTCATTGGGTTGATTGCCTTACCGGGCGCCTGGTCTATGTGAATCGAGGTGCTGCAGATATGTTGGGTTACACCCAGGCCGAAATGTTGACACTCAGTGTGTCTGAGATTGATCCCGGCTTTCCAACGGGTGACTTTTATGTTGCTTCCGCCGGCTTGCGTGAGCGTGACTGTACCAGTTTCGACACGGCCATCAAGCATCACGATGGGCGGTTGATTCCAGTCAATGTTACTTTGCATTATCGTCCAGCAACACCCAGTGATCCCGCACGATTTTTGAGTTTCGTGACAGATATTAGTCAGCGGAAGCAGGCTGAAGCGCAACTCAGGGAAGCGATGGCAGAAGCGGAATCGGCAACCCGCGCTAAGAGTGCTTTTCTGGCCAACATGAGTCATGAGATACGGACTCCGATGAATGCGATTCTTGGTGCGGCGCATCTGATTCGGCGTAGTGGTGTAAACCCGGCTCAGAGCAGGCAGCTTGATCATGTTGAAAATGCCGGTCAGCACCTTCTAGCGGTGATCAACGATGTGCTTGATCTCTCAAAGATTGAGGCGGGCAAGGTCGAACTTGAAGTGCTGCCATTTGTTCCCGGCGCGGTACTGGGTGAGGTAGCGAATATGTTGATGGCTCGGGCCGGGGAGAAAAATCTGGCAATTCGAGTTGAGGCGACAGCCTTGCCGAGTGGTTTAGTGGGTGATCCAACCCGGTTGAAACAGGCGCTATTGAATTACGCAAATAACGCGATCAAATTTACCGAGCAAGGCTCCGTCACCTTGCGCTGTCGTGTTGTGGACGATGGCCCATCGTGTGCCGAGCTGCGTTTTGATGTT
>CAYRBE010000209.1:0-618 GCA_964422345.1 uncultured Dechloromonas sp. | reverse complement strand
GGCATTGACCCGGGGGCCTTAAATCGTTTGTTTAATCCATTTGAGCAGGCTGACGTATCGACCACCCGGAAATATGGTGGCACCGGGCTGGGGTTGGTTATTACCAAGCATATTGCGCATCTGATGGGTGGCGAGGTCGGTGTCGATAGTATTGCCGGTGAGGGCAGCACCTTCTGGTTGACTGCGAAATTTGATCGGCAAGTGGGCAATGTGTCGCTTCAAAGTTCAGGCGCATCAACTGAGCATGATCCTGCCGCTTTGTTGTTGAGGGAGTTTTTGGGGTGTCGTATCTTGTTGGTTGAGGACGAGCCGATCAATCGCGAGGTCGCAGAAATGCTGCTGGATGATGTTGGATTGGTTGTCGATATGGCGATAGACGGTATCGAAGCCGTTGAAAAAGTCAGCAATCAGAATTACGACTTGGTATTGATGGATATGCAAATGCCGCGCATGGATGGCCTTGAGGCAACGCGGCGTATTCGCCAGTTGGATAATCGGTGTGATATGCCGATTTTGGCGATGACTGCCAATGCTTTCGCTGAAGACCGGGCAAGTTGTATGGCAGCAGGGATGGATGATTTTGTCAGTAAACCAGTCGATCCGAATGTGCTCTACAAC
>CAYRBE010000208.1:0-3999 GCA_964422345.1 uncultured Dechloromonas sp. | reverse complement strand
CGAGGCGAGCCGAATTCTCGGCATGTTGTTTTGAATAGACTTTGCCACCCAGACCGTTGAGGATCATCACCGAGCGGGTAATTCCAGCCTTGCCCAGCTTTTCCAGTGCGTCGCAGGTGGTTTCAAAGGTTTCACCCTTATTTACCACAGCCAACACCTGATCATCGCCCGATTCAGCTCCGATATAAACCATGCTCAAGCCGGCAGCTTTGAGTTCATCAATCTCAGTCTGAGATTTTTTCCGCAGATTTCGTGGCAAGCAATAAGATGAAATACGCCGAACTGCTGGCATGTGGGTGCGAATCGCCTCCAGCACAGCAAGTAAGCGACGAGTCGGCATAACCAGTGCATCACCATCGGCCAAAAACACACGGCGCACCTGATCACCGTAGCGCTCGCCGGTCAGACGAATGCTTTCCAGCACCTCCGCCTCTTCCCTTGCCTTGAATTTCTTTTGCGGTGCGGTATACATCTCGCAAAAGGTGCATTCATTCCACGAACAGCCATCGGTCACCGGCAGAATCAGTGATTCTGACTCACTGGGCGGACGAAAGACCGGTTCAACGTAGCGGATTGGAATCATTGCCCGACACCGGCTTTTTCAATAAATTGAACAGGCACATGAGCCGGCTTGCGAATGTTGTAGTCGAAACACATCATCCCGTGTTTGCCGAGTGCAACCTCACGCCCGGAAGCCTTTTCGGTAATCCGCCAGACCAGATCGAAACCGTATTTATTAAAATCATTGGCGGCCATCTCAAACACCAGCACTTCGCCATGAAAGGCCTCGGAACGGTATTGCACTGCTACGTCAGCCACAATGACCCCAACACCTTCGACATCCATCTCGCTGTAACCAAACGACTTCAGAAAACGAACCCGCGCCTCGGACACCAGACCGAGTAGCGCAGAGTTATCCAGATGATGACCGTAGTTGATATGACCGATATAGATTGGCACTTCGGTGGTAAAACAAAACTGTTCAGGCAGTTGTACTTTAATGCGTGGCATGTGATTTCAGTGGAATCAAAAATCACATTCTATGTCTAGCCAGCAGTAGCAACCAGCCCTGCACTACCGGGTAAAATCTTCGCGAGAGCAAAAGGACACCATGACCACATCAATTCGTTCATTTTTTACCACTGCGCTAACAATCGTAGCCCTCATCAGCACGCCAGCAATTGCTGAGTTAGCTGCTGTGCGCAGTGTCGGCGAGCTTGATCTGGCCCGCTACAAGGGCAAATGGTATGAAATTGCCGCATTCCCGATGTTTTTTCAACGCAATTGCCTGGGTGACACCACGGCTGAATACACCGCAAAAGACAATGGCGAACTTAGCGTAAGCAACCGTTGCCGCACTGAAAACAACTACGATCAGGCAGTTGGCCGTGCGTGGGTGCCGGATGCAAAAAAAACGGCGGAGTTGAAAGTTTCATTTTTCTGGCCTTTTAGCTCAGATTACTGGGTCATCGGGCTGGACAAAGATTACCGCTGGGCGGTTGTTGGCAATCCAAATCGCAAATATCTCTGGCTACTTTCTCGCACGCCAACGCTGCAACAAGCGGATATAGATCAGGCGATGCAAGCCGCACGCAACGAAGGCTATGATCTCACCCCTCTGAAATTTACGTCCCAGAACCAAGGTCAAAAATGAAGCAAATCAACCATAACCGTCTGGACCAAGTAGTCAATGAAGCCCGCAAGGCGGCAGACCAACGCGCCGAAGGCTACCGCGAACGCGCGCTTAAACTCTACCCGTGGATCTGTGGGCGCTGCACCCGCGAATTCACCACGGCCAATCTGCGCGAACTGACCGTGCATCACCGTGATCACAACCACGACAACAACCCAAACGATGGCAGCAATTGGGAACTACTCTGCCTCTATTGCCACGATAACGAACACCAGAAGCAGATTGAGGCAGACCGGGGCTATACCGACACCAGTTCAGCCCGTGGCGGCGGTGCAACGCATAACCCTTTTGCGGCGCTGCAGTCTTTACTGAAGAAGCCGGAGTAATGAAACTTGGCTGAGCAATTTCGCCTCAACTTTAATACGCACTGCCGTGGCAGCACTGAAATTACTGGAGAAATTGGCTCAGTCGTTCGGAATGCTACGGTGCACTGCGGAATTGCCCATATTTTCATACGCCACACCAGTTGTGGCATAGGAATCACTGAAAATGCCGACCCGACCGTGCGGCACGACCTTGAAACGCTGCTCAAGCGCTGGGCACCGGATGGCGACCCGGCTTATCGACATGATCTCGAGGGCGATGACGACATGGCCGCCCACGCCCGCTCGCTACTCACCGGAACCTCGCTCAGCGTGCCTTTTGCCGACGGCAAACTACTACTCGGCACCTGGCAAGGAATCTATCTGTTTGAACACCGAACCCACGGGCACCGTCGAGAAGTGGTGGTCACGCTATTGGGCTGATGCCCGGCGGGTCAGCAGAACGCCGCTTTCCAAATGGTGGGTATAGGGGAACTGATCAAACACCGCCGCCGCCTTGATTTCATGCGTTGCGTGCAAGGCGGCAATATTTTCCTGCAAGGTTTGCGGATTGCAGGAAATATACAGAATATGGTCAAAACCCGCCGCCAGCGCCAGCGTTTCAGCATCCAGCCCGCTACGCGGTGGATCAACAAACAAGGTTGAAAACTGATACTGGGTCAGATCAATTCCGGCCAGGCGTTTAAATACCTGCGAACCATCCAGCGCGGCACGAATATCCTCACTGGGCAACTGAGCCACAGCGATATTCTGCAAACCATTCGCTTCAATATTGTATTGCGCAGCCTGCACCGAAGGTTTGGCCACCTCAGTCGCCAGCACCCGCTCAAAATATGGGGCCAGCGCGATGGTGAAGTTGCCATTGCCACAGTAAAGCTCAAGCAAATCACCGCCCAGCCCTTCGGCCTGCTGGCATGCCCAGGCCAGCATCTGGCGATTAACCAGCCCGTTAGGCTGAGAAAACGCACCTTCGATCTGCTTATAACGTAGCTGGCGACCATTCAGTTCAAAAGACTCCAGCACCCAGTCACGGTCGATCACGATCTTTTGCCCACGACTACGACCAATCAGATGAATATTGAGATCAGCCGCCAGATCACGCGCCGCAGCTTCCCAGCGCTCACCCAGTGGCTGACGGTAGATCAGCGTGACCAGCATTTCACCGCTCAGGGTCGCCAGAAAATCGACCTGAAACAGCCGGTCTTTCAGCGTATTACTAGCCTCCAGTTTTTCCAGAAGGCGCGGCATCAAATCAAAGATAGCCGGTGTCGCTACCGGAAAACCATCAATCACAATCGGCAGCTTGGGGTTTTCAGGTGCAAACATCGCATAACCCAGCTTTCCCTCAGTCCGATAAATCCGAAACTCGGCCCGCATCCGGTAATGCAGCGGCTCTGACTCAGCCACACTGACTTCGGTCACACCGAATGGGGCAAAGTTCTGCTTAAATTCGGACAGCTTGGCGGCAAGTTGGGTGGCGTATTCGGCGGGAAGAATGTGTTTGAGAGGCATGACATTAGTTCGTATCTGGCTGTGCAGCGCTAGGCTTAAACAGACCGGTTAAACAGCAAGGGAAATCGGGCTGTCGGCCGAAGGCGGAATATACACGCGCAAGGCAAATCGAATCTAGCAAATAGTTCAGGAGTGACAAAAACAAGACGACGTAAGCTATTGAGCATTAAAGGAAGATGGACGCCTTGGTTCCATTGGACTATTATTTACAGACAAATATTCAGGAGATCGAAATGAATCCCAAACAATCTGGTTTTACTTTAATTGAACTCGTCGTGGTAATTGTCATCTTGGGCATTTTGTCAGCAATGGCATTACCTCGCTTCGCGGATATCTCTTCAGACGCACGAATTGCCTCGCTCAAAGCAGCCAGAGGATCACTCAGCGCTGCAGCCGCCATGGCACATAGCAAATACCTTGTTGCATCTACCCCCCCGGCCTCAATAACGGTTGAAGGTGCAACGATTACTT
>CAYRBE010000207.1:574-4051 GCA_964422345.1 uncultured Dechloromonas sp. | reverse complement strand
TCTGAAGGCTATAGAGTTATGTTATCAATAGCCTATGGCTCTGATCAGCGTGGTGCTCTGCAAGCGCACAAACCAGAGATTTGCTACCCTGCTCAGGGTTTCAAACTTCACAAAACTGAAGCATTGCCATTGTCGACACCTATTGGAACGATACCGGCTCAGCGCCTTTTTACGAGTTTGGGGCCGCGCCAAGAACCAGTCACCTATTGGTTTACGATGGGCGAAAAGACTGTCCAGTCAAAACTCGAGAGGCGTCTGGTGCAATTGAGTTATGGCTTGACTGGCCGCATTCCTGATGGTCTGCTGTTCCGAATATCGTCTATCGACGGTGATCAGGTGCGGGCTAACCGATATCATGACCTTTTCGTAAGTCAATTACTACAGGTGCTCCCTCCCAGTGATCGCTTGAGGCTTAGCGGGCTGAGTGGTACTCAGCCATAACAGCCATCCCCAATTACTTCAGACCGGAAACGCCTTTCTCGATGAGCCGCTGGTCGGCGACTGGTTCTCCGGCAGGCTTGGCTGGCGGTGGAGGCGGAGCCACGCGCTTGGGAGGAAGCGGTTGCTCCACGCGCTTGGGTGGTGCCACGGGCTTCGGTGCTGGGGATGGCTGAGCGGCAGGCTTGGGCGGAACGCCGCCTGCGAACTCGCCTAGATATTCGATCTTCGCTTTCTCCTTGAGCGCTTTGACTTCGCGTTGGATAGCTTCTGCGGACCGCTGGTTGCTGAGGAAGGTCTGGATCCGTGGGGCGGCCTGTGCTTCTTCTACGGGTTGGGTTTCCGAACCAGTAACGCGGATGACAATCATGCCCTCGTTGGATGTTATCAAGGCGATCTGCCCATTCTTAAGTGCGTGAACCTTGGGCAACGTCTCAAGCGGAAGCTGCTCCGCGGCCCGAACGCCACCGCCAGGCTTGAACGGAACCTTTCTCTCCTTTAGCCAGACCGCAATTTCTTCCATGTTCTTGCTGGCAGCAACCTTTTCTTGAAGCGCGGGCAACAATTCATCGTTCTTTAGCAGCGTAATTTCCTGTAGCTTGTAGATACGCCGCTCTGCAAAAAGCTCTGGATGCGCAGCATAGTAACTGCGGACCTCGTCTGCGGTTGGTTTGACCTGTGCCGCGGCAAGTTCCTGCAAATAGGCACGGGCAAGAATTTCGCGCTTTGCCCCGTCGATGGCCATCATTACCTCAGGTTTTCGGTCCAGCTTGCGCTCAATGGCCTTGGCTACCGCGAGTTGCTGCTCAATCAATTTTCCGAGGATCTCCCACTTTGCCTGACCGACATTCTCTTGCGATAGCCCGCTGCTCTTGGCAAGTATCGAATTTAGCTGATGCACCGAAATTTCTTCAGAATCCACTTTGGCGATGACTTGGGTAGCGGGCTTTTTCGCCTGCTCTTCCTTTTTGTCACAGCCGGTGACTGTCAAACCGGCGAAAAAAATTGAAGTAACGGCTATTGCGATTCGACGGGATTGCATATGCTCTCAACTTTCCTAGTCTTTTCCATTGGGCACAGGCCACCAAGATATTTCGTTGGCCCTTGGCGACGCTTAATCAACGACCGTTATTCTACAATAAACACTGTGGGGCAAAGCTTCGTGCTCTTGATGCTCGCACGGAAGTTCAAATACCTCGTCGACTAGGCGCCAAGAATTTGTTTTCATTCTGCCGCGGGTCCCCGTAATTGCTAAACTTTTGTTGCGCTCAGAATTGACTAGCTTCTACGTCTGGGAGTTCAAACTGCAATCATCGCAAACTCCGTCAGAGTTCGATGTTGGCGGTGAACGTTACTTTCCTGGTGAGGTAGTCATTGCCGACAAGCGTGGAATTACGCCGTTCTTCGCCGATCGAGGCGCCGAGCCTTATTTTGGTATGCGCCGCCCAGTCAATACCCAGCGAGGTTGACCTAACGTTGTCGATGCGTTGGTTCGTCGGTTGGCCAGGAATATCTCCGCCGAAGCTTTGTTTTGTCCAACTGACATTGGCCCTCGTCGAAACTTTGGGCGTAACGATCAGCGAGGCAGCAAGCCCTATCAGATTGCGGATGGAATAACTGCTATTAAGTTCATGCCAACTGTCTGTGACGCGCGAGCCCGTGAGAGTTAGTTGGCTCTTGGCCGTGAGGGCATAGGCTAACATGGCGTTGCCGTTAAACCCGGTGAAGTCACGGACGCTAAAGTTATCGTGCACTCGCTGAACCTGCCCCACGCCACCGCTTAGCGTTGTTAGACCCGAAATTGGCCAATCGAGCTTAAGATCGTACTTGTGTATGCGGAAACGATTGTCACTCAACGTCACCGGATTCGCATCGCCTGGTTGTTCGCCACGACTGTTACTGCTTAACAGGGCGATGCTGCTGCCGGATGCAAACTTGTATGTTAAGTTGCCATTAAGAATACTCTGTTCGTTACTGGATTCCTGTTGGAAAGACTGACTGTTGATGGCGCTCGTGCGGGAAAACCCGGCACCAACAATCCAGCCACCCGCTACCTGCCAGTTGCCGTCAATGCGTTTTGTATCTGTTGTTCGGATGTTTTGGCCATTGCCACGAAAATCCGCAAAGTCTGACTGAGCCTGACTGCGAATGGCGCTGATACTACCGCTAACCTTCGGGGTGACCTGCCACTGCCACTCGGCAGAAAGATTTTCGTTGAGCGAGTTGAGCGCCTTGAAGGTTTCATAGCGGTTCTCAGTCAATCCAACCTTCAGCATCAGACGCTGCAAGGAATACTGCTTGTTTAAGGATAAGTCAAATTGAGTCGAAGTGATAGCATCGCTAACTACAGGACCAAGAGTTCTGTCTGCTGGCCGCCGGAATAGATTATCGTCATGATCTCGTGTTAGGTTGATATTTAGCGCTAGAAGATCACCGCTATCAGCAAAGCCTTTTGCCATGGCCAGAAGCATAAGCGCGCCGACCGCAAGGCGAATCGACTCAGCGCCCTTCATTCAAAACGTAGTGCCACCAATAAATGGTAGCAGTCGGTCGCTGGTTTCGCGCAGGCGCTGGGAAGTGATCTGCAGAAGGATCAACAGTATCTTGTTGCCCAAAGATGGATGCAACACCAAGATGTCATAAATCGTATCTCTGGTCAGGACCGCAATATCGGTTGGCTCCCTAGCGATACAGGTTGCAAATCGAGGTTTGCCGTTGATTAGCGACATCTCACCCAGTGAAGCGCCGGGCCCGACGACGGCTAACTGCTTTTCCTCGCCAGCGGCGCCCTGCTTTACCACCGCGACCGCACCGGTCAGAACGATTACAAGGAAATCACCGTCTTCGTTTTCCTTCATTATCACGTCGCCGCGGTTGGCGCAAAAACACTCCATCTTCGAGCAAAGCTGTGAGATTTCTGCATGGCGGAGATCCTCGAACAGCGTGATGTGATCGATTATTCCGAATATCTCTTCCTCATACCGCGACGCGCTACCCAAGCTTGCAAAGCCTTCCAGAGCAGACAGCAGCGGTCTGTTC
>CAYRBE010000207.1:0-564 GCA_964422345.1 uncultured Dechloromonas sp. | reverse complement strand
TCTGTTCAGGTTAATGCTGGGCATTTCCTCTGGAAGCGGGTTACCGTATGCGTCGAGTGGCATGTTAAATTTTACGGCTATCCAAAAAAATACCGAGGTTATTTAGTCTAAAGAGAAGCTACCACCAATGAGAAGTTACCACTTTTGGTGCAAATTTTCTATATTGTCGAAATCGGGTTGGCGCGGTCAGGAAGCCTTGGATCAGATTGGTAAAAGTTTAGGGGCAAAACCCCGATGATAGTGCGGCACGGCGTGCGGCAAACCTTGGGGTCAATTGATGCTCAGGTCCAAACCTTACAGTGTTTTCTTATTCTTGGTTCCTGAGAGATACTCAGAGATCAAGATCTCTTTGAAAATCCACAGTCGAATTCCACTGGCAATACAACGCTCTGCTTTCCAGAATACAGCCGCGGCATTGCATTTTGAAAAACTGAGACGAACGTCAGAATTCTGTCAAGCAAGTCCATTACAATGATGTTTATGCAGTAAAAAGGAAAGGCAATCTGGGGGGGGCGGTTGTCGGTGTCAGCGCCGCTTCGTAGTCGCTGGTACGTGGGTGGTCTT
>CAYRBE010000206.1:0-4082 GCA_964422345.1 uncultured Dechloromonas sp. | reverse complement strand
ACAAGAAACAATGGAAAAAGCTCAACAGCGAAGGGCTGGACGATCTCGTGCCAATAGCCCTGATAGGCATTCGCGCCATGCCACCCAAAGGTGGGAATGCGGCACTGAGTGACATTGAAGTCGCTCGTGGCGTTGTCCATATGACCAACGCTGGTGGCGGAAAATTTCCCCAACCTACAGCCAGCGATGCGCTTCGCTGGCGAAAAATAGCCAATACCAAATAATTATTTAAATTTTCAGATATAGTTAATCAC
Source organism: uncultured Dechloromonas sp. (assembly GCA_964422345.1). GTDB lineage: Bacteria > Pseudomonadota > Gammaproteobacteria > Burkholderiales > Rhodocyclaceae > Azonexus. Next base: position 3,828 of record CAYRBE010000206.1, on the reverse strand, counting down.
CATTCTCAAGGAAGCACCATGAGCGACGCTAAACCTTCTCCCCGCGGCTCAACCGCCCACCAGCCAGACCTAAACTGGAGCCAGCTTCGGGAAACCGTTCTGATGCTCGAACTGGCGGCAGTGCAAATCGAAACAGCAATGAAAGACAGCAATGCCTCGGTTGATGTCCTGACTGATTCATTCACTACCATGGCCGGTTACATGCAAATGATTTCTGATACCGTCCAAACACTTCCAGACACCGGTGAAGTCGGCGCTGCCAAGCAAAACCTGACGGGTGTTTCAGAACACGTCTCAAGCATGGTGCATCAAGCCATTATCGCCTTTCAGTTTTACGATAAATTAGTGCAGCGCCTTGCCCACGTCGGACTCAGCTTAGGTGATTTGACTGAGCTGGTTTCAGACACCGGCCGCCTGTTTAATCCGAGCGAATGGGTCGGACTGCAGAACAAAATTAAAGCCAAATACACGACGGTTGATGAAGTAGCGATGTTCGACGCCGTGATACAAGGCGTTCCGGTTCAGGAAGCCGTCGACAAATTTATGGCCGAGATGAAGAACAAAAGCGACGACATTGAGTTGTTCTAAATATTCACCATGTTCATATCCAGCCCGCCCAGCAGTCATTTTTTCGAAGAAGCTCTGGCCGCAGTCGGGGTCGGATGCTGGGTCTGGGATTCAGCATCTGACAAATTTTCCGTCTCTACCAATTTTCATCAACTTTTAGGCCATCCGGCTGACAATCTGCCCCAAGATGAAGCCGCTTGGCTAGCAGCAACCCACAGCCAGGAACGTCCTCTACTTGATGAGCTGTTCTCAGCCCTAAGCAGTAACAACCCGCCAGCGCCACGGCTGGCACTACGCCTGCGCCACAGTAGCGGAATGTGGTTATGGTTTGATGTTCATACCCGGTGTATGCCGGACAGTACCGGCTGGCTGGTCACTTTTCAAAACATCACCCAACAAAAACAATCCGAAGCGGCGCTGCGCGACAGCCAACTGCGATATCGGGCCCTTTATTCCACCTCGCCCCTGGCGTTTATTCTTTGGGACAAACAGGGCCATATTTCCGAGTGGAATCGTCGAGCCGAATCGCTATTTGGTTGGTCGACAATGGAGGTTATCGGCAAGACCGTACACCGTCTGGTTCTGCCCGAGGATCAGCACAGCATTTTTCAGTCTACGATCAATGCTTTGATCCATAACACCGGCGATGGCAACTTCTCCGGACCAGCCCTTAGCAAAACCGGGCCATTACACCAGTGCAACTGGCACAACGTTGCCTTGCGCGCCCCCAATGGTTCTCTGCTCGGCATCCTTTCGCTGATTCAAGACGTATCTCTGGAGCGGCTTGCACAGCAAAATATTGAACGTGATGAAAGAATCTACCGTTCGCTGGTTGAAACATCCCCAGATGGCATCATGCTGCTTGAGCTTGATGGGAAATTACAAACAGCGAATCAGCAAGCCCATTTATTGTTCGACATCGACAGCATGGATGACATAGCTGACCTTAATATTCGTCAGTTCAGTTCCACCGACGATAACATCTGTCAGCTTTCCGAATTAATCGATGCATCAAGTGATTACGTTGGGCTCATCGTCCACCGCACATTGCCACTAGTTAGCCTGAATGGTCTCAAATTCGACGCGGCCGTTGCATTCACCACAATTACAGATTCGCAAAATAACCCCAGCGGCATCGTATTGTTTATCCGCGACATCACCGAATCGATTCGCGCCGAACGAGAACTGTCAAATCACCATCAAAACCTCGAACGCCTGGTCCGTGAACGCACCGCTGAACTCGAACTAGCGCGTAGTGCTGCAGAAAACGCCACCAAAGTTAAGGCTGAATTCTTGGCCAATATGAGCCACGAAATTCGCACGCCAATCAATGCGGTCATCGGTCTGACTCATCTGATGTTAAAGACCGAACTTTCGAACAAACAAAGTGACTACACCAGCCGAATCAGCAGTGCCGGCAAGATTTTGCTGGGATTGATCAATGACATTCTTGATTTTTCCAAGATTGAAGCTGGTCAGATGACGATTGAGACTGCGGAATTTTCTTTGAATGATGTTCTTGAAAACGTGACCACCCTAGCCCAGACACGGGCACAGGAAAAAGGGCTGGAGCTACACTACATCGTCGAACCCAATGTGCCTCAAAACTTCATTGGCGACCCGCTGCGCATCAGCCAGATATTGGTTAACCTTGTCAGCAATGCAATCAAATTCACCTCCCAAGGTTCAGTCAGCGTTTCAATCAATACCAAGTCAGTCAGCAAAAGTGAAATTTGCCTAGAAATTGCAGTAGAAGACACCGGGATCGGGATGACCCAGGAACAACAAAGTCGTTTATTCCAAGCGTTTACCCAGGCTGACGCTTCGATATCCCGGAAATATGGTGGCACAGGACTAGGACTAACCATCTGCAAACGTCTAACTGAACTCATGGGCGGCAATATTTCAGTCACCAGCCAACCTGACATTGGCAGCCGATTCGTACTGGACATCTGCCTTGGTGTTAGCACAAGCCCAGCCATACCGGTAAAAACCACAAAAAATCACATTCTTATCGTAGACGACAACATTTTGGCCCGCTCCGTACTGGCAAAAATGTTCGAGAAACTCGGCTGCTCATCCACCATTGTGGCATCCGGCGAGGAAGCACTCAAACTGCTCGCCAGCCACAGTCAAGAAGCATTTGATATTGTAAGCATTGACCTGAATATGCCAGAAATGAATGGTATTGAACTGGCCGAAGCGATCATCAAACAAGTGACCCCTTGCCCACGCCTATTCTTGGTTACCGCAACCAATACCCATACGATTGAAGAGAGTGGTCACCTCGACAAGTTCAGTGCGGTAATTCACAAACCGGTTATTTTTCAGCAACTTGCTGATCTGATCAATCAAGAATCGACTCAGCACACCAAGGCAACATCAACACCACCCGCACCACTCGCTAACACCTGCATCCTGCTTGTTGAAGACGTTCCCACCAATCAACTGATCGCTCAGGAAATGCTCGAAGCTTTAGGCGCGACCGTAGAGGTTGCCGGCAACGGACGGGTTGCACTAGAAACCATGGCCTCCAGCGGCGAGCGCTACCATCTGGTATTGATGGATATGCAGATGCCGGAGATGGGCGGAGTTGAAGCCACCCAACTACTACGTGCCAGCGGACGCTGGCCTAATCTGCCTATCATCGCGATGACGGCCAACGCGATGGATGAAGAAAAACAACGCTGCCTGAATGCCGGGATGAACGACTTCCTGACCAAACCAATCGACCCGGAACGTCTTGCTAAAACCATTCAACACTGGACAAGCAATAATTCTAGGTTGGCAGAGCCGCTTGCGCCACCGCGCTCTCCGTCCTTGGCTCCGAACGGCAGCATTCCAGAATTGCCTGGCATCGACACCGTGGATGGTTTGGCACGGATGATGAACAAACCAAAGCTATACGAAAAGATACTCTGTGAATTCCATAATCGCTATTGTGAAGAAGGTGCCAAAATCCGCGCCGCCATAGCCACCGGAAATTTCGAAGTTGCGGAACGCCGTGCCCACAGTACCAAAGGACTATCCGGATCAATCGGCGCCCTGAGTCTAATGGCCATCGCAGGTGCACTAGAGGCCAGCCTGCACGCCTGCCATGCCCCCTCGGAAGAGATTCTTCAGACCTTTGAAAACGAACTCAATATAGTGGTCGAAGGCATCCGTGCCGGCTTTGGGCTGAGCACACCAAACACCAACTAATCCAATTAAAAATCAGCCGCAGCTTCCCAGACAATATTCGCCTTAGGCCCACCCTTGCTG
>CAYRBE010000205.1:0-4130 GCA_964422345.1 uncultured Dechloromonas sp. | reverse complement strand
GACGCGGGGTGGAGCAGTTGGCAGCTCGTCGGGCTCATAACCCGAAGGTCGCAGGTTCAAGTCCTGCCCCCGCAACCAAACATATCACTAGTGAAGAGAAATCGAATCATCCGTAACAAGTGATCCCCGGCACTTCGGGTTAGAATCAGCGGCATGATCGGAATTTTACTTATCACTCACGGTAGCTACGGCGAAGCACTCATTCAGAATGCCTGCCATGTACTAAACAAACGCCCTCAATTGGTCAATCAGCTCGGTGTTGCTGCACAGGATGACCCGGTTGATCTCCTGCCGCTGGCCCGACAAATGTTGAGTCTGGTGGACGAAGGCAGCGGCGCGCTGGTATTGACCGACATTTTTGGCGCCTCCCCCGCCAATCTGGCGCTCAAACTCCTCAAACCCGGCCACATTGAAGGTGTTGCCGGGGTCAATTTGCCTATGCTGTTACGCGCCCTGACTTATCGCGAAAAAGGGATGGAAGTATTACTCACTCGTACAATTTCCGGTGGCCGGGATGGCGTACTCAACATGCTGGATTTATAAAACATGCTGACCCAAGAAACTGAAATCATCAATAAGCTGGGCCTCCACGCCCGCGCTTCCGCCAAACTGACGCAGCTTGCGGGCAAATTCTCCTGCGAAGTCTGGATGAGCAAGGGCACCCGGCGAATCAATGCAAAAAGCATCATGGGCGTCATGATGCTGGCGGCTGGCAAAGGATCAAAAGTCAGCATAGAAACTGACGGCAGTGATGAAGCAGAGGCGATGACCGCCTTGTTAGGTTTGATTGGCGATTATTTTGGCGAAGGGGAGTAATCCGACATGAGTTTTACACTGCATGGTTTTGGTGTCTCGGGCGGTATCGCCATCGGGCGGGCCATGCTCATGTCGCACGCGACCCTTGAGGTTTCTCACCTCACGGTCGCCCCGCGCATGGTGGAAAAGGAAGTCGCCCGCCTGGAGGCTGCAATCAAGGTCGTCAAGGACGAACTGATTGCGATGAAAGAAACAACAGAGCACGCACCTGCCGAGCTCGCCGCCTTCATTGATATTCACACGATGTTTCTTGAGGACCCTGAGCTGGTCGTCAAACCCTGTGAAATTATCCGCGAACGCCGCTGCAATGCGGAATGGGCCATGGTTCAGCAGATGGAAGATCTCGTCCATCAATTTGAACAGTTTGAAGACCCTTACTTACGTGAGCGCAAATTTGACGTCGTTCAGGTCGTTGAAAGGGTTATCAAAGAGCTACTGGGACATCCAAGCCGGGCCGTTATGCGGGCCAGCAAGGGGGTTAAAGAAGAAACTCTGATCATTGTTGCGCATGACCTATCGCCCGCCGATGTCATTTCCTTCAAAGATCACCGCTTTGCTTCTTTCATTACCGATGTCGGTGGCGAAACCTCTCATACGGCGATTCTGGCCCGAAGCATGGCCATTCCGTCGGTGGTTGGTCTGGAGAATGCCCGAACCCTGATCCGCGACAATGAACTGATCATTGTTGATGGCCAGCGTGGCGTCGTGCTCATCGACCCTGACACGCGCACGCTTGAAGAATACCAGCTGCGCAAAAACCAGATTGAGTTGGAGGAAAGCAAGCTCCAGCGCCTGAAAACTGCCAAATCTCAAACCATTGATGGTATTGAAGTGCAGTTGTTTGCCAACATCGAATTGCCCGGCGACGTTCCGGAGGCGGTTAAAGCCGGGGCAGAGGGTATTGGTCTGTTCAGGACGGAATTTTTGTTCCTTGACCGTGGCGATATGCCCGATGAAAAAGAACAATATGAAGCCTATAAAGCTGTTGTTAAGGGCATGGCCGGCCGTCCCGTAACGATCCGAACCTTTGACCTCGGCAATGACAAGGATTTACGTCCGGACAACAACATCGGCGACCGGGTCAAAACAAATCCTGCGCTAGGGCGACGTGCCATTCGACTGTCACTGGCTGAACCACACACCTTCCAGACACAACTGCGGGCAATTTTGCGTGCATCAAAGCACGGGCCGATCAAACTCTTGATCCCAATGTTGGCGCACGCCCACGAAATCGACCAGACGTTGGCTGCACTTGAGCAAGCCAAAGCCAGCCTGCGCAAAGAAAAAATCGCGTTCGACGAAAAAATTCAAGTTGGGGGAATGATCGAGATTCCAGCGGCCGCGCTGGCCATAGGACTATTCTTGCGCCGCCTCGACTTTCTCTCAATCGGGACCAATGACCTGATTCAATACACGCTGGCGATTGATCGCTCAGATGAGCAGGTTGCCTCGCTCTACGACCCCTTACACCCTGCGGTGCTCATGCTGATCGCTCACACGCTGGCAAGCGCTGAAAAGGTCAATATCCCGGTTTCAGTTTGCGGCGAGATGGCCGGTGACCCAAAGCTGACCCGGCTATTCCTTGGCATGGGGCTGCGCATTTTTTCAATGCACCCTACGCAGATTCTGAAAATCAAAAACCGAGTACTGAAAGCCAATGTCGAAGACATTGCGCCGACAGTACGCCGTATGTTGCGCCTGGAAGAACCAGGCAAGCTGCAAGAGGCACTGGAAAAACTGAATAGTTGAGTGCTACGGTGCACCGTCAAAAAAAGCAAAAAGCATAGCTTGATCAATTGGCTAAGGGCGGGTCAATCGCCCCGCACTCAAACCAGCAATTAGCGATCTTTACGACCGAATTTTTCTGCCAACTGCCCAAGCTTCTCGTTTCGCAGAGCTTCTGCCTTTGCCGCCGCCTCTGCTGCCTTGGCAGCAAGCTCAGTCGCCTTGCGCTGCTCTGCCTGCTTTTTAAAGCGCTCACGGAGCAATTCGGCCGCATGCTGCCGGTTTTCATCGGTTACTTCACCCGCTGGCGTGCCATCAAGATTCAAACGCTGCGTCCCTTTTTCCATCTCTTTAAGATAGCGCGTGGAAATCGTGTGGCTACGCATAGCAAGCCGCAAAGCCTTCTTTTCCAGCTCGGGCATCTGAGCCAGAATCTGGCGGTCGATACCAATGGCTAAGGGGCTATGATTACGAAAAACATCAAATCGGGCATGGATGTCTTTAAGCAATGCACGGGCATCAACAGGTTTGCTTGGGGTGGTTTCAGTGGTGGTCATATTCGGTAATTTCTGTTCAGACGCGAAGCGTAGCATGAGCTAGCGCTTCGCCGAAGGGACTTAAGATTTGATTTTCCCAAACCAGGCCAACATACGCTGCCAACCATCCTCAGCATCCTCTTTTCGATAGCTCGGTCGATAGTCAGCATGAAAGGCATGGGGGGCATTGTCATAAAGGTGAATCTGCGAAGATTTTGCAGCGGCACTCCCTGACTTGAGGGCGGTCTCCATCGCTTCAACCGTCGCTAAAGGGATACCTGTATCCAGCCCGCCATAGAGCCCAAGCACCGGCGCCTTCAACTCTCCGACGAGGTCTGTTGGATATTTTGGCGTGAATTCGCTTACCACCCCAACCAGTCGCCCATACCAGGCCACCCCAGCCTTAACTTGCGGATTGTGAGCACAATACAGCCAAGTAATCCGGCCACCCCAACAAAAGCCGGTAATCATCAGACGACTCGTATCTGCGCCTTGAACTGCAGCCCAGGCAACCGCCGCATCAAGATCACTCATCACCTGAGCATCAGGTGTTTTGCTCGTTATATTCGCCATCAGCTCAGGAATATTCGAATATTGGCGAGGATCACCTTGGCGGGCAAACAACTCTGGGGCAATAGCGCAATACCCCTGCTTGGCGAGGCGGCGGCAGACATCCTTGATGTATTCATGGACACCAAATATCTCGGACACCACCAAGACTACTGGCGGCTTTACTATATCTTTAGGTAAGGCCCTATAGGCCACCATCTTGCCATCTTTAACCGGGATCATTACCTCACCGGCCAGCAAGCCGGCGTCATCTGTTTTAATCGCAGTTTGCGCCATCACCGGCTGCACTGCCAGAGCAAAACCGGCACCAAGACTGGTCACTAAAAAACTGCGTCGATCAAACGACTGCGCCGGGACAAGACTATCGAACTCGGGGTTATTGCTCATCTATACCTCCTTTGAGTTGATACAACTACTGCGCACAGCCTACATCAAAACAATGTCGTACTGTTCAGGTGAATAACTCGGTTCGGCCTGCAGGGA
>CAYRBE010000204.1:0-4261 GCA_964422345.1 uncultured Dechloromonas sp. | reverse complement strand
CCGGCCAGCGCCAGTAGTCCACCGCAGGCAAAACCGGCAATCGCTCGTGGTAGCCGTAGCTGCAGCACGACATCGCCTGCGCCACCCTCCTGCCCGAGCAAGGCCGCCCAGACTTCTGCCGGGCTGACTTTGAAACTGCCCACCGTCAGGGCCAGCCCGAAACTCGCCACCGCCAGCAGGCAGAGGCAGGTGAGAATCAGGATGGCGCGCTGGCGGGTGGGCACGTCGGCTTACTTCGGTGCGTAACGCACGCCAATGAAGGCGTTGGTAGCAGGGGTGGCGTAATCTGCTGCCAGTTCGTAGTTGCGATCGAACAGGTTGTTAACGCGGGCAAATACTGACCAGTTTTTGTCGAAGTTGTAGGCACCGTAAAGATTGGTGATGGCGTAACCACTCAGCTTACGGGTGTTGGCATCGGTATCGAAGCGCCGGTCGCTGGCCTGCAACTCAACGCGCCATTCCCACTGGCCGAGCAACTGGCCGACCGAGGCGCCGCCGTAGTTGGTGGCGCGACGGGCCAACTGCTTGCCGGTATTGGCATCACGTGGATCAAGGTAGTTGTAGTTGGCGGTGAGATTGAAACCGGCAATTTGCCCCTCGTAAGCCAGCGTTGTGCCTTCAAGCCGGGCATTGCCAACGTTGATCGGGCGGGTCAGGCCGGACCAGGAAATCAGGTTCTCAACCTGATTCAGGTACCAAGTTGCTGAGATGTGGTGCAGGCCGTAGTCAAAGTGGATGGCAGCTTCGCGGTTGCGAGACTCTTCTGGCAACAGATTGGGGTTGCCCTGATAGCCAAAAGTCAGCGGGTAATACAAGTCGTTGAACGACGGTGCCTTGAAGGCGGTGCCGTAGCCGACATTGGCGCGCCAATTCTGGTTCAGGCGGTAGCCGTAGGCAATCGCACCGGTGGTTTTGCCACCGAATTGGGAGTTGTCGTCGTAACGCAGATTGGTTTGTAGGCGGTGAGATTCGTAGTTGCCCGTCCAACCTGCCAGGGCGGAATCAATCGTCCGGCTCTCTACACGGAAATTGCCGCTACCGCTGACTTGTTGATCCAGCCGTTCAAGACCGAGCAGGAAAGTGCCGACACTGGTTTTGATGTCGTTCTGCCAGGAGTATTGATCCTGATCGGTGCGGAACAGCGCGGTTTGAACCTTGTCTGTCGTGTTTCGTGAGTCGTCGGTGCTGTGGCCGAGGCGCAGGGTGCTGGTCCAGTTGTTGGTAATCGCGTTCTTCAGGTAGGTATTGAAGCTGGAAACGGCGAGTTGGTTACGTGCATCCTTGACGGCAGTGCGGGTCGATGGGCCGACATCGTATTTGCTCTCACCATCGCTATAGAAAACACTGGCACCGGCTTCGTGGCCGGGGGCAAAACTGTAAGCCAGATTGCCGCTGATGCTGTTGTTCTGGAATCCATCGCGGTCGGTGTTGTAGGAGGTGTTCTTCGGATTCTTGATGCTGTTGAACCCGTTGGTCTGGTAGGTTGCTGCATTCAGGGCATAGCGCCAGCCGTCCTGCTTGCCGGAAAAACCGCCACTGGCAGTATAGGTATCAGAAGAACCAGCGCCGACTTCACCATTAGCTTGGAACGGTCCGTTGCCTTGCTTTGTGAAAATCTGAATGACGCCACCGATGGCGTCGCTACCGTACAGCGAAGATGCTGGGCCGCGCAGGATTTCGATGCGATCAATCTGGCTGGCCGGAATGCGTGACCATGAGGACATTTGACCTGCAGTGGCTGAGCCAACACGGATGCCGTCAATCAGCACCACAGTGTGGCCGCTATTGGTGCCGCGCATATAAAGACTGCTGTTAGCGCCATTGCTGCCGTTGGCAACATATTCAATGCCGGGTTGGCGACCGAGAATTTCAGCGATATTGGACTGGCCGGCGCGAGCCAGTTCTTCTTGCTCAATCACGGTGACGTCGGAAAGCAGTTCCGAGGTACGCATCGGCTGGCGTGTCGCGGTGACCATGATCGGGTCAAGTGCGGTCTGGGTTTCGGCGTTGGCCGGGCTGATAAACGCAGGATTGATAAATACAAGCGGCAGCAAAGCAGCCAAAGGCTTCAAACGTGGATACATGATTCTCCCCTTCTCGGCGTGCGTCCCCGCGTGCCGGAATGTCTCAAAAAGAAATGCAAGGGGAGTGAGCGGATAGAAACAACCGGCGCCACACCCCCGTGGCACTTCTGCGATTTGTTCCAGGCCGGTATCCGGGCTCACAAGTCTTGATGTATCGCCTTCCCAGGTTGAACCCAGTGGCGTTGAGATACATCCGCACTTGCTTACCGTTGCGGGGGCAGCAGCGGATTTGTCCGGAGGACGCACCGCTTTCCCGATTATCTGCGTTCGGAGAATCCGTCGGCAGCACCTGAAGCGGGGCGAATTTTACCTTGTAGTGTGTTGCGCTGCATCAGAAATATAAAATCAACTCACGATAAACCACTTTGAGAATAAAGGCTTAGTCCTTGACCACACATTGTTTTTCCCTCTATAGTTCGCGTTATGAATACCGAACTCGAAGCGCTTGAAGGCAAGATTGAACTGGTGGTCGCCCTGGTCCACCAGTTGCGTGCCGAGAACGATGTGCTGAAAAACCAGATTGCAGCAGCCGATTCCGAGCGCCTGCATTTGCGCCAGACGATGACCGCTGCCCGTGAGCGCCTCGAAGGCCTGATGGACAAGCTGCCCGAGGATGCCTGAAATGAGTGCTGAGCCGAACTTCCTTGATGTCAAAATCATGGGCCGCGAATATCGCGTTGCCTGCTCGCCAGAAGAGCGCGAAGCGCTGCTTTCTTCGGTTGCGCTGGTTGATAACAAAATGCGTGAAATCGCTCAGCGCACCAAGAACACCATTGCCGAGCGCGTTGCCGTGATGGCCGCGCTAAACATCGCTCACGAGCACCTATCCGGTGGTTCGGGGCCGGTTGTTGAAACAGTTGATACTTCCGAGACAAAGCGTAGAATCAGTGGCATGGGAGCACGGATAGATACCGTGCTTGCGCCCCAGCAGCAACTGGATCTCTGATCCTTTACTGCTGACCCCGGCGCCGCCCGCCGAGCGTCCCCTGCGGTGTTTGTTAAGGCCATATATTCCTTGAACCAATGCTTATTGGCATCGGTTACGAACCATAGAAACTGCTGTTGTGCGCACTCCTCGTCGAGTGTGCCTGATGCAGGAGGGAAGTAGCCACTCTGGACCCAGGTTCAGGATGCCGGCCTGACGACACCCGCGGGGGGCCTTTTTTTCGGATGAAAAAATGACCAAGCTGATCAAAGTACTGAGTATTTCTCTGTTGCTCTCCGCCTGCTCCATCGCCAAATCGGTTCCTGATGAGCCGCTGGTCGATCGTTACTGGCGGGCTGTCGAGATTGCCGGTAAACAGGTTGCGGTGACCAATAATCGGGCTGAGCCGCATTTTGTACTCAATAGCCATCAGCACACGCACGGCTCAGACGGTTGTAATCGTTTTAATGGCGAGTATGCCAGTGCTCAGGGTTTGCGCTTTGGCCGTTTGGCCAGTACCAGAATGGCTTGCATGCCACCTATGGATGCTGTTTCACATGATTTCAACCAAGCCTTGGTGGCGACGGTTAATTACCGGATTGTCGGCCGGCAGATGGATTTACTTGATGCAGAAGGCCGCGTCCTGATGCGTTTGGAAGCGACCTTCCTTAAGTAAGCTATTTCTTTGTGGCTGGGTCGTAGGCGTCGACAATTTTCTTAAGTTTGCCGTCTTGTTTCATGGCGGCTAGTGCGGCAGTCAACTTCTGTAGGGTTTCGTCCTTCACGCCATAATTGCAGGCCAGATAGTTCGGCGATGCATGAATCTGGAAGAGATGCTCAATATCCGGTGTATTGGTTTTTGCCGCAATTTTCTGTGCTGCGTAGTAACCCGTTACCCAGACGTCGATCTTGCCGTTTTCATTTTTGTCAGCAGTTAGTTTTGGGGGATTCAGCGCATCGTCACGAACCGGGTTAAGCGCAGTAGCGATACCGTTGTCCATCAGGAAGGTCGCCTTGGCGTCGCCTTCCAGTACCCCAACCCGGATAAAACGCAGGTCGGCTAGGGTTTTTGGCTTTTGTTTCATGTCTTTCTTACCAAACGCTGACCAGCGGTTTTCGACAATCGGCCCGACCCATTTGAACAGACGCTCCCGATTTTCAATACGTGCAGTGCTGTAGACGCAGGTGTTGCGATCACGTTGCGCGCGGTCGTAAGCATCCTTCCAAGACAGAACTTCGTGCTCGACCTTGA
>CAYRBE010000203.1:0-4325 GCA_964422345.1 uncultured Dechloromonas sp. | reverse complement strand
AGCACTCACTAAAGACACGTCATTCCCGCCAACACCGGGAATGACGGCCGGTTGAATGGCGGGAGACAAGCCTTGAATTTATCTGCAACCCCCACCTGGCTGCGCCTGACAATCGCTGTCTGGCTGATGTTGATCTTTGCTTTAAGCGGCATGATTGCCTGGGAAACCAAGGTCAACCGTGAGACGAGTATTGAGCAAGCCGGTGATTTTGCTCACAGCATCAGCGAAATGACCATGGCCGGACTGACCGGCATGATGCTGACCGGCACCGTGGCCCAGCGCGATATTTTCCTTGACCAGATCAAGGAGCTATCGGTGATCAAGGATTTGCAGGTAGTTCGCAGCGATGCCATCACCAAACAGTATGGCGATGGTGGCCATCCCCTTCCCGCCCTGAGTGCGCCGGAAAAAGAGGCGATGACCAGCGGCAAGGAAATATTGCGGGTTGAACAAGATGCCGAACACGGGCGTTATCTGTTGGTGATCAAGCCGACACTTGCCTCGAAAAGCTATCTCGGCAAGGACTGCACCCTTTGTCATGCCGCCGACGTTGGTACGCCACTGGGCATCGTCAGCATGAAAATCTCGCTGGACAAGGTCGATGCGGCAGTCGATGCCTTTATGTGGAAGAGCCTGATTATGGCAATTCTGCTCTCGCTGCCGCTGATTGGCGTACTCGCCTACGTCGTTCGCCGTTATGTCCTGCGCGTGCTGGGCGGGGAGCCGACTTACGCGGTTGATATCACGCACCGGATTGCCGAGGGTGATCTCTCGGTTCATATCGCGCTTCACCCCAAGGACAAAGGTAGTTTGCTATTTGCCATGCAGGCAATGATCAACAACCTCACCGGGATTATCGGTGAAGTTTCCAGCGCCGCCGACAAACTCACCAATGCTGCCGGACAGGTTTCCGCCACTGCCCAAACCTTGTCGCAATCATCCAGTCAGCAAGCAGAATCAGTCGAGCAGACGACATCGTCGATTGCCCAAATGACCCGGTCGATCACACAAAATACCGAAAATGCCCGTATCACCGATGACATGGCCTCAAGAGCAGCAAGCGAAGCTGCAGAGGGCGGGACTGCCGTCAACAAAACAGTGGATGACATGAAGAGTATTGCCAGCAAGATCGGCATTGTCGATGACATCGCTTATCAGACCAATCTACTAGCGCTCAATGCTGCGATTGAAGCAGCGCGGGCGGGCGAGCACGGCAAAGGCTTTGCCGTAGTTGCCGCAGAAGTACGCAAGCTGGCCGAACGCTCGCAGATCGCGGCACAGGAAATCGGCATGCTGGCAAGCTCCTCGGTCAAACAAGCCGAACGCGCCGGTACGCTATTAACTGAAGTGGTGCCAACCATTCGCCAAACCTCGGAACGAGTGCAGGAAATTGCGGCCACCTCAAAAGAACAATCCGCCGGCGTAGGCCAGATCAACGGCGCAATGGGCCAGTTGAATCAGGCCACACAGCAAAATGCCTCGGCTTCTGAAGAATTGGCCGCCACCGCAGCCGAACTCGGGGCGCAAGCCCAACAACTGCAGCAGACGATGACCTTTTTTCACCTCGACGAGAGTCAGCGAAACCCTGCCGAATAGCGATGGATTACAGCAAACTCCCCTCCAAAGAAATCGAACGGCTCGCCCGTAGCATCCACCCCGGTGCTTGGGCAATCGAACCTGAACGCCCGCTATCGACACTGCTCGGCTCCTGCGTTGCAGTTTGCCTGTACGACCCGCAGGCGCGCGTCGGCGGCTTGAATCATTTCATGCTGCCCAGCATGAAACGCAGTAACAACGATGATGTTGATACGCTACTTTCCGGCTCTTACGCAATGGAATCACTGCTCAACGCCCTGCTGATGAAGGGGGCCAAAAAAATACGTTTGCAGGCCAAGGCTTTTGGCGGCGGGACAATCATCAATACGACCGGCGATTCGCTCAGTATCGGTCTGCGTAATGCCAACTTCACCCGCGAATGGCTGGACCGTGAAAGTATCCCGCTGACTGCTTCGGATTTTCTCGGTCCGTGGTCGCGCAAGGTGCTGTTTTTGCCCAATACCGGTGACGCTTTCTGCCGGCGCATGGTGACCAATATGGCAACCGCCGAAACCATCGCTCGGGAAGAAAAATCTTATGCTGAAACACTGGTCCAGAAGCAGAAACCCCCAGAAAACAAAGTGGAGCTGTTCTGATGATTGACGCCACCATCACTGATCAGGAATTCACGCTCTTTCAGCGCCTGATCTACAAGATCGCCGGTATCAGCCTGAGCGAATCTAAAAAAATTCTACTCGTCGGCCGCCTGACTCGGCGGCTGAAGTTTTACGAGTTCGGAACCTTCACCCAGTATTACCGGATGCTGGCCACCGGGGAACATCCAGAAGAACTGCAGACCATGGTCGATTTGCTGACCACCAACGAAACCTATTTTTTCCGTGAACCCCAGCATTTCGATTTCCTGCGCAACGAAATCGTACTCAAGCGAAAAAACCCTTCGACTTTCCGTGTCTGGAGCGCTGCCAGCTCAAGCGGTGAAGAAATCTACACGCTGACCATGGTGCTCGCCGACAGCATGCCGAACTCACCATGGGAAGTCGTGGGCTCGGATATCAGTACTCAGGTTCTGGCCAAGGCGGCGACCGGGCATTATTCGCTCGACCGCACTGATGGCATCCCGCCTGCGTTTATGAAGAAATACTGCCTCAAAGGTGTGCGCTCCCACGCGGGCACTTTCCTGATCGTTCCTGAGCTGCGGAAACGCACCAGTTTTTACCAAATCAACCTGACGCTTCCCGTCAGTGCTGAAATTGGCGAGTTCGAGGTAATTTTCTTGCGCAACGTGATGATCTACTTTGACCCGGAAACCAAAGCAAAAGTGATCAACAACCTGCTGCCACGCCTAAAAAGTGGCGGGCACTTGATTATTGGCCATTCCGAAACACTGAATGGTCTAAAAATCGGCCCGCTCGATGCAGTTCGCCCGACCATCTATCGAAAACCATGAATTCAGTTGCCGCGCCGTTAAAAACAGTGCTTCTTGAACCGGGCGACTTCTACTTCGGTAGTGGTCATACCCGGATTTCGACGCTGCTCGGCTCGTGCATTTCTATCACCTTGTGGCATCCCCGCAAAAAAATTGGCGGCATGTGTCACTACATGCTGACCGAACGCAATCCACAAAATACGCGGCCACCCAACGTGGCTCTCGACGGGCGTTATGCCGCCGAAGCCTTCGCGCTTTTTCTGCAACACGTTGAAGCCGCAGGCACTAAGCCCAGCGAATATCAGGCCAAAATCTTTGGTGGATCGAATATGTTCGATGGCGGAATCGCCGGAAAAATGGACATCGGCCCACGCAATATCGCCTACGGCCGGCAATTGCTGGCCTCCAAAAATATCGCCTTGATGGCCGAGCATGTCGGTGGCAGCGGTCGCCGCAAGCTCCACTTCGAACTCTGGAGCGGTGACGTCCTGCTGGCGTTCCCCCAAGGCTCAGGCGCACAAACCAGGAATAGCTATGGCTGAAAAAATCAAGGTAATGATCGTTGACGATTCAGCACTGGTTCGTCAGGTCGTTGCACAGGCACTGGCAGCCGATGCCGGGATCGAAGTAATTGCGACCGCGTCTGATCCGATCTTTGCGCTAGACAAAATGAAGTCACGCTGGCCGGATGTCCTGATTGTGGACATCGAAATGCCACGCATGGATGGTATTACCTTCCTGAAAAAAGTCATGGCTGAGCGCCCAACACCGGTGGTGATCTGCTCATCGCTGGCCGAACAAGGGGCGCAAGCCACTTTTGAAGCACTTGCCGCCGGCGCGGTGGCGATCATCACCAAGCCCAAACTTGGCCTCAAAAGTTTCCTTGAAGACTCTTCCAACGACATTGTTCAAGCCGTGCGCAGTGCCGCACGCGCCAACATGGGCGCAATGCGGAAAGCCACTGCTGCCGCCCCGCTGCGCCCCAAAAACACCGCTGATGTCATGCTGCCACCGGGCACTAATCGAGCGCTTGAGCGCACCACTGATCAAGTCATCGCAATCGGCACATCAACTGGCGGCACACAGGCGCTGGAAGCGGTTTTAACTAAACTACCGGCGACCTGTCTGGGGATTGTCATCGTTCAGCACATGCCGGAAAAATTCACTGCGATGTTTGCTGAACGGCTCGACAGCCTGTGCCAGATTCAGGTATTGGAAGCCAAAAACGGCGACCGCGTCATCCCCGGCCGAGCATTGATCGCACCGGGCGGCAAGCACATGATGCTTAAACGCAACGGCGCACAATACGTGGTTGATGTCGCCGACGGGCCGCTGGTCAATC
>CAYRBE010000202.1:0-4367 GCA_964422345.1 uncultured Dechloromonas sp. | reverse complement strand
CGATTGCTACGGTGGACACGGGTTTTTGCATGAAAATCAATTTTGCGGATTTGTCTGTGGGTCGAAAGGCAGGCATTGCTGCTTTTTCCCTACTTGTCTTGTTGATCGTCTACCGGAGTTTTTCCGGGGGCGGTGAGCAAAATCCGGCCGAGTCGACCAAAGCGCCATCTGCTAAAGCCGCATTGACGGTCAGCTTGGTCACGCCGACTGTTGCCGACTGGCCGCTAATTCTCCCCGCCAATGGCAGTGTCGTGGCGTGGCAGGAAGCCATCATTGGCCCCGAGATCAGCAATTACCGAATTACCGAGGTGCGGGTTCAGGTTGGCGATCAAGTCAAAAAGGGTGATGTGCTGGCGCGGATTGCTAGCGACACGGTGGCCAGTGAATTAGCGGAATCCCGTGCGTCGGTCGCTGAGCTGCAAGCCAGCGCGAGCGAGGCCAAAAGCAACGCAGATCGCGCCAAGGAACTGAAAACACAAGGGTTTTATAGTACCCAGCTCAATGCACAGTATCAAACAGCGGAGCACACTGCAGCGGCACGGCTGGCAGACGCGAAGGCGCGCCAGCAGTCGGCGGAGCTGAAAATGAGCAAGACCGGCGTTCTGGCGCCGGATGATGGGGTGATTTCGGCACGCAGTGCAACGGTTGGGTCGCTGACTCAGCCCGGTCAGGAGTTGTTTCGGTTGATTCGCGGTGGCCGCCTCGAGTGGCGGGCCGAGGTGCCGTCAGCCGATATGGCGCGGATCAAGCAGGGGCAAATAGTGACGCTGGTTAATCCGAGCGGTGCCTTAGTCAATGGCTTGGTTCGGGCCGTCGCACCAAGCGTTGATCCACAGACCCGGAATGGCCTGATTTATGTCGATCTGCCAAATGGGTCGGATATTCGAGCCGGCATGTTTGCCCGCGGCGAGTTTCAGTTGGAGCATAGTAATGCGCTGACTTTGCCGCAGTCGTCGATTGTATTGCGTGAGGGGTTTGCTTATGTCTTCCGGCTGGAGGGCTCGGATCGTGTCGCACAGACAAAGGTTGAGCTGGGGCGGCGTCTGAATGATCGAGTCGAAATTGTCTCAGGCTTAAAACCTGAGGCGAAAGTAGTACAGAGCGGCGCAGGCTTCTTGGCGGATGGTGACGCGGTTAAAGTTGTCGAAGGTAATAGCAAGCCGTGATTAACGTTTCTTCCTGGTCGATCCGGAATCCGACCCCGGCTATTCTGCTTTTCATCATGCTGACCCTGTTCGGTGTGATGTCGTTCAAGGCGATGAAAGTTCAGCAGTTTATGGACATTGATTTGCCTACTGTAACGGTTACTGCCTCCTTGCCTGGTGCTGCACCGGCGCAGATGGAAACCGAGGTGGCGCGCAAGATCGAGAATTCGGTGGCAACGCTGCAGGGCATCAAGCATATCTATACCAAGGTGCAGGATGGCTCGGCGATTGTTACGGTTGAGTTTCGTCTGGAAAAAGGCACCCAGGAGGCGGTCGATGATGTGCGCGATGCTGTGTCCCGTATCCGCTCCGATTTGCCGGGTGATCTGAAAGACCCCGTAATCAGCAAGATCAATCTGGCCGGTGCCCCGATTCTGACCTATACCGTGGCTTCCAGTCGGATGGATGATGAGGCGCTGTCGTGGTTCGTCGATAACACCGTGACCAAATCCATTCTCAGCGTGCGTGGCGTGGGTGCTGTCGCGCGGGTCGGTGGGGTGACACGTGAAATTCGGATTGAACTCGATCCGGCGAAGTTGTTGGCCTTGAATGCGACAGCGGCCGATATTTCCCGCCAGCTACGCCAGATTCAGCAAGATGCATCGGGTGGTCGCTCCGATGTTGGCGGGGTTGAACAGTCGGTGCGGACGATTGCTACGGTAAGCGATGCCAGTGAATTGGGGGCGATGGATATTGTCCTTTCCGGTGGTCGGAAAATTCGTCTGGATCAAGTGGCGACGGTGGTTGATACCGTCGCTGAGCAGCGTTCAGCGGCATTGCTAAACGGACAGCCGGTCGTCGGGTTTGAAATTACCCGTAGCCGTGGCGCAGGTGAGGTTGAGGTTGCCAAAAACGTTCGGGCTACGTTGGAGAATCTGAAAGCAGACTACCCTGATATTTCGATCACCGAGGCTTTCAATTTTGTTGACCCGGTTGAGGAAAACTTTGAAGGCTCGATGGCTCTGCTTATCGAAGGTGCCATTCTCGCCGTGATTGTAGTCTGGTTGTTTTTGCGCGACTGGCGGGCAACCCTGGTTTCGGCGACGGCATTGCCTTTGTCGATTATTCCAGCCTTCGCGGCGATGATGCTGATGGGCTTTACGCTCAACGTCGTGACCCTGCTCTCGATGTCCTTGGTGGTTGGTATTCTGGTCGACGATGCGATTGTCGAAATCGAAAACATCATGCGCCACCTGCGTATGGGCAAGACACCCTATCAGGCTGCGATGGAGGCAGCGGATGAAATTGGTCTGGCCGTCATTGCGACGACCTTTTCCTTGATAGCAGTGTTTTTGCCCACAGCATTTATGAGCGGCGTGCCCGGTAAGTTCTTTGTCCAGTTCGGCTGGACGGCGGCGATTGCGGTGTTCTTCTCGCTGGTCGTTGCCCGTATGCTGACGCCTATGATGGCTGCTTATATACTCAAGCCACTTAGCAAGGATCACGTTGAACCCAACTGGTTGAACGTTTATACCGGCTGGGTGGCGTGGTGTATGAAGCATCGGTTGCTCACCATGCTGGGTGCGGCAGTATTCTTTTTTGGCTCTTTCGCCCTCGTGCCTTTTTTGCCGACGGGATTTTTGCCGCCGGATGATCTTTCACAAACTCAGGCGTATATCTCTTTGGCGCCGGGAAGTACCTTTAGGGAAACCCATGATGCTGCGGAACAGGCGCGCAAAATTGTTGAAAAGCATCCTCATGTAAAAATGGTTTATACCGCCATCGGCGGCGGTGCTGCAGGCAGTGACCCCTTTGCGCCACGTGGGGCCTCCGAGGTGCGCAAGGCAACCTTGACGATCAACCTGACACCGCGAAAGCAACGTGGCGGCGTGACCAAGCAGGAGGTTGAGGGACAGTTGCGGCAATTGCTGGCTGAACTGCCCGGCGTTCAGGTCAAGGTTGGTTTTGGTGGGTCCAGCGAAAAATACGTATTGGTCCTCGCCAGCGAAAATGGCCCTTTGCTCTCCGCGCACGGGCAAAAGGTTGAGCGCGAGTTAAGAAGTATTCCGGGGATTGGCAATGTCACGACGACAGCCAGTCTGGTGCGCCCGGAACTGGTGATTCGTCCGGATTTTGCCAAGATGGCAGACCTTGGGGTGACTTCGGCAGCCATTGCCGATACCTTGAGAATCGCCACAGCTGGTGATTATGATCAAGGGTTGGCTAAGCTGAATCTGGCGCAGCGGCAGATTCCTATTGTGGTGAAGTTACCGGCAATGGCGCGTCAGGATTTAGGCCTTTTGTCTCGCTTAACGGTTGCTGGAAGTCATGGGCCGGTAATGATTGCCAACGTGGCAACGCTCGAAATTGCCGGTGGTCCGGCAGAAATTGATCGTTATGACCGGCTACGCAATATCAATTTCGAGATCGAACTGAATCAGCAACCGCTGGGTGACGTCGAGAAGGCCGCATTGGGGCTGCCTAGTCTGAAACACTTGCCGCCCGGTGTCATTCAGTCGACGGTGGGTGATGCCGAGGCCATGGGTGAGCTGTTTTCCAGCTTCAGTCTGGCTATGGCAACCGGTGTTTTGTGTATCTACGTTGTACTGGTTCTGTTGTTCAAGGATTTTGTCCAGCCGGTAACCATTCTTGCCGCACTTGTTTTGTCGATACCGGGGGCGTTTCTGGCGTTGTTTATCACCCAGACAGCACTGTCGATGCCATCAATGATCGGCTTGATCATGCTGATGGGGATTGCGACCAAGAACTCCATTCTGCTGATCGACTACGTCATTCTCGCCCGGCGTGAGCATGGGCTGGATCGCTGGCATGCCTTACTCGATGCTTGCCACAAGCGGGCAAGACCGATCGTAATGACAACCGTTGCCATGGGTGCCGGCATGTTGCCGATCGCCTTGGGGATAGGCACTGATCCGAGCTTCCGGGCGCCGATGGCGATCGTGGTTATTGGCGGGCTGATTACCTCGACCTTCCTCAGCCTTTTGGTGGTTCCAGTCGTCTTTACCTATGTCGATGACCTGATTATGGTGGTTCGCAACCGGCTTGGCATGAAGCCCCACTGAGTGAGCGGTCAATGAATACGCTGGCCGAATTACGTTCTGGTGCTTTGCAGGGGGCGAAACGAATTCGTTTTTCCTGTGGCCTGAGCGAATTCCCGGAAGAGATTTTTACACTGGCCGACACGCTGGAAATTCTCGACTT
>CAYRBE010000201.1:0-4368 GCA_964422345.1 uncultured Dechloromonas sp. | reverse complement strand
TGGGTCAATCCGAAGGTGCTCCCGGCTGAAGATGCGCTGCGCGTGCTGGGTAAGCCGATTGAACACGAATACAACCTGTTCGAGCTGCTGCGCCGCCCTGAAGTGGGTTACCAGTCACTGATGACCTTGGCTGGTGCTGCTGAAACGCAGGTTGAAGGCACGGACGACCCGCTGGTTGTCGAACAACTGGAAATTTCTGCCAAATATCAGGGTTACATCGACCGTCAGGCCGAAGAAGTGGCGCGTTCTGGCTCATTCGAGAACACGTTGTTGCCGGAAGCAATTGATTACGCCAAGGTCGCCGGCTTGTCCAACGAGGTCAAACAAAAGCTAACCCAGCACCGGCCGCAGTCGATTGGTCAGGCCTCGCGCATTCAGGGCATTACGCCAGCGGCGATTTCCCTGTTGCTCATCCACCTTAAGCGTCTTGGTCTGTCGAAAAACGCATGAGTCAGTCTGCCCTCGCCTCCGGTCTGGCCGAGATGGGCATTGCCCTGCCCGATGCCGCGCAAAAAAAACTACTCGATTTCCGTACCCTGCTGCTTAAGTGGAACAAGACCTATAACCTGACCGCGCTGCGCGATCCGGCGCAGGCAATGTCTCATCACTTGCTCGATTCGCTGGTCATTCTGCCGCATGTTGCTGAGGGTAACTTGCTCGATGTCGGTAGTGGCGGCGGTTTGCCCGGTATCCCTCTGGCCATCGCCCGTCCCGAGTTGTCGGTGACGATGGTCGATACGGTGCAGAAGAAAGCTACTTTTCTGCAACAGGCGGCGATTGAACTGGCTTTACCCAATGTCACCGTGCATCATGCGCGAGTTGAAACAATGACCGGGCAATATAGCCAGATCAGTTCGCGGGCTTTCGCCGAGCTAGGTTTGTTTGTCAGCTTGACCCGTCATCTCCTGATGCCGGGTGGGCGCTGGCTGGCAATGAAGGGGGTAAATCCGGAGGCTGAAATCAGTACCCTACCGGCCGATATCGTGGTTGAAGCAGTGATTCCTCTGACTGTGCCGGGTTTGGACGCAGAAAGACATTTGATTATTTTGAAAGTCGGGTCATGAGAGTACTCGCTATAACTAACCAGAAAGGCGGCGTTGGCAAGACCACGACCGCCGTTAATCTGGCTGCATCGCTGGCGGCCGAAGGTCGGCGTGTTCTGCTGATCGACCTCGATCCGCAGGGCAATGCCACGACAGGCGCCGGTATTACCAAGAAAGAAGCGCTACCTACCGTCTATCAATTATTGATCGGTGCGGCCACGCTGGCTGAAGTCTGTATTTCGACTGAGTTCGGGTTTGATGTTCTACCGGCAAACCGTGAATTGGCCGGTGCCGAGGTTGAACTGATTGGTTTGGGCGAACGTGAGTACCGGCTGAAAAACGCTTTGCAGGCCGGTCATGCGACCTATGATTTCATCCTGATCGATTGCCCCCCGGCGCTCAATATGTTGACGGTGAATGGTCTGGTTGCCTCCGGGTCTGTCCTTATTCCGATGCAGTGCGAATACTACGCGCTCGAAGGTTTGTCTGATCTGGTCGAAACCTTGCGCAAGGTGCGCGCCCACCTCAATTCGCGCCTTGAAATTGAGGGCTTGCTGCGGACTATGTATAACTCGCAGAGCACCCTCACTCAGCAAGTATCGAGCGAACTCGAAAGCCATTTCGGCAACAAGGTGTACAAAACAATTATCCCGCGCAACGTCAGGCTGGCCGAAGCGCCTTCCTACGGCAAGCCGGTTATTGCCTTTGACAAAGGATCGAGGGGGGCGCAAGCCTACACTGCCCTCGCCAAGGAAATTCTCGAAAGGGTCGCCCCATGATCAAAATGAAAGGACTCGGTCGCGGCCTCGATGCCCTGCTTTCCGGCAGCGACAGACCGCATGGTGATGAACAACGGAGCTTGCCAGTCGAGCGTCTGCGCCCTGGGAAATATCAGCCGCGCACCCGGATGGATGAAACCTCGCTGGCCGAGCTGGCTGCTTCAATCAAAGCTCAAGGCGTTATGCAGCCAATTCTGGTGCGCGCTATCGACAATACCCCCGGTGCTGAGCGCTACGAAATCGTAGCGGGTGAACGTCGTTGGCGCGCGTCTCAGTTGGCTGGTTTGCCCGAAGTGCCTGTCTTGATTCGTAGTATTCCCGATGAGCAGGCGCTGGAGATGGCGCTGATTGAAAACATTCAGCGGGAAAATCTCAATCCACTGGAAGAGGCACAAGGCCTGCAACGCCTGATCGATGAATTTGGTCTGACCCATCAGCAGGCAGCTGATGCGGTGGGTCGTTCGCGCCCAGCAGCTACTAACCTGCTGCGACTGTTACAGCTAACAGCAGAGGTTCAGGATTTGTTGATGACCGGCAAACTTGATATGGGGCATGCCCGTGCCTTGTTGCCGGTGCCAGCCAGCCAGCAATTTGCGCTGGCTCAGCGTGTCGTACAAAAAGATCTGTCGGTTCGTGAAACCGAACGCTTGGTGCAGCAATTGCTGAATCCGCCAAAAGTTGTCCCGGCAAAGGTAATTGACCGTGATCTGCTGCGCTTGCAGGAGGAGTTGTCGGATGGATTGGGGGCGAGCGTACAAATTCGTGCCAACAAGAAGGGCATTGGAAAGGTAACGATTGATTTTGCCAGTCTTGAACAACTCGATGGCTTACTGAACAGGATGCGCGCGTAATTGATTTCACTAAACGGAACTCGCTGTTTATTCGGGAAAACCCTCGAAAAAATGGCTTTTGAAATTGACTCCTCTATAAGACTCCGTTACACTTATGCGGTTTTCGATCGAGGTCTGTTTTGCATCCGCAAGTAAGCTGGGTACTTAGCCGGCAGGCGGCGTTGGCAGTGGGGCTGGCCTTAGTGGTCGGGGTGCTGTTCGATGTAAATGCTGCATTTTCGGTCGTGAGCGGGGGGTTGATCGGGCTTGTTGCAAACCTTGGGTATGTCCTGAGGGCTATGCGGATGAGTTCAGGGGTTGATCCAGTCAAAGTTTATAAGGCGCAGGCTGCCGGTGAGCGACTAAAGTTTGTTTTGACGCTTGTTGGGTTTGCGCTGGTGTTTTTGCAGTACAAGGAAGTTGCGGTGTTGGCGCTCTTTCTTGGTTATACATCAACCTTCGTCATCTACTGGCTGGCGTTGCTAAAGCGACGTTAGGCGGACTGGAGAAAAAATGAGCGCAGAAGGCGGTATCACTACTACTAGTTACATTCAGCACCACCTGACCAATCTGGCTGTCTGTGCAGACAGTTCCAAGGTTGATGGTGTTTGTACTGGATTCTGGACCTTTCACTTGGATACTCTATTGGTTTCCGGTATTTTGGGTCTCGTGGTCTTTGGCTTGATGGCCTATTACGCTAGCAAAGCGACGGCTGGCATTCCTTCTGGTGGTCAGAATTTTGTCGAAATGGTTGTTGGTCTGGTTGATCAGCAGGTGCGTGACACCTTCCATGGCAAGAGTGCTCTGGTAACGCCGCTGGCAATTACTATTTTCGTCTGGGTGTTTGTAATGAACGCCATGGACTTGATTCCGGTCGACTTCCTGCCAGTTGCACTGCAGGCTGCAACGGGTAATCATCATCTGCCGTTCAAGTTTGTTCCAACCACTGACCCTAACCTAACCTTTGCGATGTCGCTTACGGTATTTGTTATTTCCATTGTTATGGGATTGAAGGTCAAGGGTTTTGGTCACTTCATGCACGAAGTCTTCTCTGTACCATTTGGTTTGAAGTTGGCTCCGATTAATTTGTTGTTCCGCATCGTTGAAGAAATTGCTCGTCCGATTTCTCTCTCTTTGCGACTCTTTGGCAACATGTATGCTGGCGAGATGGTCTTTATTCTGATCGCGCTGCTCGGTATTTATCAGCTACCACTAGCTTTGCCTTGGGAACTGTTCCACATTTTGATTATCACGCTGCAAGCTTTTGTATTCATGATGCTGACTATCGTCTATATGTCGATGGCTTCTGAGTCGCACTAAGTAGTACCGTTTTCCCGTAGTTTTTACTTTTACTTTAACCCTGCAATAAACCAACCTTACTGAGGAGTAAACATGGAACTAGCAACCGTTCTCTCCAACACCGCTATCGCTGTAGCAATTCTTATCGGCGCTGGTGCTCTGGGTACCGCTATTGGCTTCGGCATTCTCGGCGGCCGCTTCCTGGAAGGCGCAGCGCGTCAGCCAGAAATGATCACAACACTGCAAGTTAAAATGTTCATCGTTGCTGGTCTGCTTGACGCTGTGACCATGATCGGTGTCGGTATCGCTCTGTTCCTGCTCTTCGCAAACCCGTTCCTGGCTCTGCTGAAGTAATCACCGTACCCCTGAAACCCTTATAACCAGGAGGTTAGCGTGAATATCAACGCTACACTGATT
>CAYRBE010000200.1:0-4400 GCA_964422345.1 uncultured Dechloromonas sp. | reverse complement strand
GTAGCCGCTGAATACGCGACCGATGCCATGTCGGATCAACGCTACGGAGCACTGGGCCTGCGCTACGAAAAAAACGACTGGTTGGTAATGGCTGAACTCGCCACCACCGAGTTACACCGCAAAAGCCTGCCCAACCAGCTTGCAGGCTACGTCACCGTTGGCCATATTTTTGGCAACTGGACTCCCTACACAACCTATGCAAAAGGACGAGTCATCGGTTCGCTAACCGAGGACAGGTTGACCGGTGCTGCATCGACTGCTGCCAACGCACTGCTCAAAGCCAGAAACATCAACCAGCAGACACTCTCCGCTGGTGTCCGCTGGGATGTCCTCCCCGGCATTGCCCTCAAGGCCCAGTATGACTATGTCAAACCGGAGAATGGTGCCTACGGACTCCAGATGGCACCCCTGCCTGCCAATGTATCCCATCTCAATGTTGCTTCATTAGTGATGGACTGGACCTTCTGATGCGCCACTTTCTACTCGCCACCCTGGTTTTGATCAGCACCATGGCTCTTTCCGCAGAAAAAAGCCCCATTGCTGTGGTAGTCAGCGAACAAAGTCCGATTAAGGAAATGAATAAATCTGATATTGCAGCCATTTTTATGGGGCAGCTTGCCAGCCTTCAAGCAGCGCACTCGCTGATCCCACTAGACAGCGAAGAAAGCGAACTCCGCGATATGTTTTATCAGATGCTGCTGGGACGATCGAACAACCAGATGCGTGCCTACTGGTCGAGAATGGTTTTTGTAGGCCAGGGGAAACCGCCCACAAAAGCCACGCGGGATAACCTGCAAAATAAAATACCCGGCCCGCCGCCAGCGATCAGTTACGTTCCGGCCAATGAGGTCGGGGCTGGCCTCAAAGTCATTTACGTACTGCACTAGAGGATTAAAAACCCCACTCTGGGGTATCACAGTGCAACTCCGATATCCCATTTAGCACCCGCAATAGCTGTGCGGAAACTAGGGCCAGAGCGTATTCAACCGCCTGAAGATCACTCTCTTTTTTACATACATCTTCAAGATGCGCTGCATCCCTTTGCAGATCTCCAGCGCCTATCGTTCCAGACACGCCCCTCAAGCTGTGAGCGAATCGCCGCATCTCAGTCCAATCCATCCGACGCATTGCCTCATCAAAACGCAGTACAAAATCTCCTTGGCCGTCCAAGAACATTTTGAGCAATTTCCGGTAAAGCACCACCTTGCCATTTACGTAAGACAGTCCCGCCTGAATATCGACACCAGGCAACGACAAAAGCATTGCACCTTCAGAGAACGATGCAACCACAGGAGCAGGAGTAGCGACAGGGGCGGTGGCCGCTTCCCCTGCAAGATTACCGGGACGAATCCAACGTGCAATGGTCTCGTACATCTGATCAATTTCTACTGGCTTGACAATATGGTCGTTCATCCCAGCGGCTTTACTTTGTTCCCGGTCGGTAAGCAACGCGCCAGCTGTCATAGCGATAATCGGAAGTGACTTGAAACGGCTATCAGCACGAATTTCCCGCGTGGCATCCAAACCATCCATCTCAGGCATCTGAACATCCATCAGAACACCATCGAAACGTTCTGAACGGACCCTTTCTACAGCCTCCCTGCCATTCCCAACCACCACCACCTGCGCACCAGCATCTGCCAGTAAATCCAGCATCAATTCCTGATTAAATAAATTATCGTCAGCAAGCAAAATACGCGTACCACGAAGCAAGCTACTCACATCAGGTTTGCTTGTACGGTTAGAGGCAGCACCGCCCCCCCCTTCACTGCTACCTAAGCCCAAGGCAAGTAATACGACATCCTGCAATGCCCGCGGCAATACAGGAATACCAAGGACTCCTCTCCATCCGTCAACCATCGGTTGAGAGACCTCTTCGCTTTCATAGATACTCGCCATCATCACTGCTGGGCAACCATTTCCCACAGCGATCGCCAATTCGCGCATATCCGGCACATCCTTGCCTACCACCACCAATTCATAGCCGCCATGCTGCTTGACTGCTTCGGTGGTAAGCATCGCCTCCGCCCTAGAGTCAGCAGGAGTAACCTGCATCCCAAAACCGGAAAGATATGCCGTCAACACCTGCCGCAAATCCGATGACTGCTCGACAATCAATACCCGTCGATCAATTAACTGAGCATTTGGCTGAATCAGGCACTGCCCTTCAACAGGGAGACCAAATTGCGCTGAAAAGATAAAAGAGCTGCCTTGTCCAGGGGTACTCTGAACCCTGATTTCGCCTTCCATCATCTCAATGAGCCGTTTGCTGATAGCTAACCCCAACCCACTACCACCATAGCGCCGGGCAATCGAGTTATCTGCTTGGCTGAATGCCCCAAATAGCTGAGACACCTGCGCAGCAGTCATTCCAATTCCGCTATCACTCACTGAAAAATTCAAAGTCACGCCCTCTGCTCCTGCGTGCCCAACCCAACACTTGACAACAATTTGCCCCAACTCAGTAAATTTTATGGCATTGCCAACCAGATTCAGCAATATCTGGCCCAAACGGAGCGGATCTCCCAATAACCTTGCCGGACCATCCGGGGGAAGATCAAACAGCAAACTCAAACCTTTCTCATGCGCCTTCAGACCCGCCACGCTAGCCAGATTTTCAAACACTTTCTCAAACGAAAATTCTGTTCGCTCCATCTGAAGCTGCCCAGCTTCAATCTTTGAAAAATCAAGAATGTCATTCAGGATGCCCAGCAGTGAAACTGCCGATAAGTGAACCTTGTCAATATAGTTACGTTGCTTTGGCGCAAGCGATGTCTGCAGTGCAAGATGAGACATGCCGATAATGGCATTCATTGGGGTTCGTATTTCATGGCTCATAGTCGCCAGGAAAAGTGACTTCGCCCGGCTTGCTGCTTCAGCCTCCATCTGGGCTAAACGCAAACGCTCCGAAGCCTGAGTCAATTCCTCGTTACGTTCAGACAATTGATTGGTCCGGTCAATAACCCGTTGCTCCAAATCAGCATTCAAACCACGTAAATCACTCTCCGCCTGACGCAACGCAGTAACGTCCAGCATTGCCATAATCAGGAACTCATCGCCAGAAATATCAAAATATTTCCCAGAGAATCGATATCTAGCGATCACCCCCGGGCATGGGGCAATCGAAGTCTCGTAAGCATCCCCGCCAGGCTGCCTGAACAGATCCAACATGCGCTGACGGTCCGCTGGATCCGGATATAAACCAAGTTGAACCCCTGTACGCCCATGGGCTTCACCCGCCTTCCAGCAAAATGCATTTCGAGCCGCTTGATTGGCATCTTCGATCAGAAATTCATTCAGAACAGGATCCCTGCGAAGCAACGTCATCGGCATTGGGGCTGCATTGAACACACTAGTAAATTTTTTCTCTCTCAATGCCACAGCATCCGACATTCGATTGAAGTCACGCGCCAGAACAGCCAATTCGTCCCTACCCGCTTCAGGTAATCGCTCACCATACCCTCCTGAAGCAATGGACCTGACCATGGACATAAACTGCAGAATCTGACGATTGAAGCGCTCACCAAGGACAAAAAGCGCGACACAGGCAATGACGAGAGCAATGAGGCTAATCAATAGGGCGATCCGGCTCGTATCACTAATAACAGTACTAATTCCGGCGGTGGATAGCCCGAATTGAACCCGGCCGATTTCATTATCCCCGAGCAATACAGCCTGAAGTACGTGATACACCCCCGCATCAATAGCAACTCGAGGAGACGACGATGGTAATGGCAGCGGCCCTTGATCAACCTGACCGGCGCGAAGCAATATCTGCCCTGATGGATCCTTAATCACAACATAACGTAGTCCATCACGCGAATTACGCGTCAGTTCATCAAAAAAATCCTGCAGTACATCAAAGCGCCTGTCAGCGGCATATGGTGCAATAGCCAGATTTATGATTTCTGAAGACTGAGCGGCAGCCACCACGAGATTTTTTTCGATTGCATGATGCAGGGTATAGCTGCTCGCCATAAAATAAACCACGAGCAATACGATCTGAAGAACGCCCCCGAAAAGCAATAATTTGCCGCGCAGGGAAGATATTAGAAACCGCAACGTACACCCCCATTTCAACTACAAGTCAAAACCGTCACGAAATCATAGCTCGAACTCAAGCTCTCAGGCCGTATCAGACACCAATTCTCGATGCCAATTCAAAAAACTAACCAACAGCTTCAAACAGATCGCTTTCACTATATGGATCAATGCCACTTAGAGTGATAATCCGACTGCCACTCATATCTGAATGGCCTCACTATTTTTAGACTAGAAACGAACCATGAAAATTATTGCCTCCGCACTCGCTCTTTCTCTTCTAGCCCTACCGACCATGGCGGCCGATGCAGGCGACACCGCAATTGCCGCCCTCGGCGAAATCAGCGGCATTGCACTGG
>CAYRBE010000199.1:1171-4423 GCA_964422345.1 uncultured Dechloromonas sp. | reverse complement strand
CCCGCAATGATAATCTCCGGGCCGTATAAAAACAAAAAAGCCGCCAATCGGCGGCTTCTTCGGAACAGCAGCGCAAATTAGCGCTTCGAGAACTGCTTGCGGCGACGTGCCTTGTGGAAGCCGACTTTCTTACGCTCAACTTCACGTGCGTCGCGGGTAACAAAACCAGCCTTCGACAGCGCGGGCTTCAGCGCAGCATCATACTCGATCAAGGCGCGGGTAATGCCGTGGCGAACAGCGCCTGCTTGACCGGACTCTCCGCCGCCATCGACGTTAACCATAATGTCGAACGTACCCAGGTGCTCAACGAGCTCCAGAGGCTGGCGAACGACCATGCGGCCAGTCTCGCGCGAGAAGAAGACATCAATCGGCTTGCCGTTAACGACGATCGCGCCGTTACCGCGCTTCATGAAGACACGAGCAACCGCACTTTTGCGACGACCCGTACCGTAGAAATAGTTTTCAGCCATCTGACGACCTCTTAGATTTCCAGAACTTTAGGCTGCTGTGCGCTATGCGGATGAGCGCCACCGGAGTAGCACTTCATTTTCTTGAGCATGGCGTAACCCAGCGGACCCTTGGGCAGCATACCCTTCACGGCCTTTTCGAGGACGCGTGACGGGAAACGCTGCTGCATTTTGTTGAAATTGGTTTCGGTAATACCACCCGGATATCCCGAATGACGGAAATATTTCTTGTCTTCAGCCTTGTTGCCGGTGACCTTGAGCTTCTCGACGTTCACAACAACGATGAAATCACCGGTATCTACGTGCGGTGTATAGATCACCTTGTGCTTGCCGCGCAAACGGCGAGCGATTTCAGTTGCGAGGCGGCCGAGCACCTTGTCTGTGGCATCAACCACAAACCACTCGCGTGTCACCTCATGTGGCTTAGCGGAAAATGTCTTCATTGGCGCCCTCTTATTTAAGCCTTGATTGCGGAAAGCCGCGCATTCTATGCCAAGACAAAGGCGGCTGTCAAACTGATTACGCGTACTGCACAAAAAAAAGCGCGACTCACGGGGAGTCGCGCTAAATCCACACCAAAGGAGGAGGGTGGAGGAGACAAGCTGCAGACATTTGGAACTGCCAAACATCAAGTTGAACGAATTATGGGCGCTCCACGTCAAAAGCGCAAGCACTATTTGTGCGGCGCACTATAATTCTTGCAATTTTATGATCGATATTTTTTATAATCAATAATACAAACTATATTCAATGCGTTACGAACCGTTAATAAAACATATTTCTTATTGTTAAACAATAGATACAGGCCTGACTAGGCACCACAAATGCGTTATTGACGCACTGCAACATTGACGGGCTTGGCCTTGCTAGGGCGTGAGGATAGAATCGGTCACTTTTTTAGGCGGGGCGCAGCATGGAATGCAAAATCACTTGGGCTGGCGAAGGCATGTCATTTGTCGCTGAAACAGGCAGCCAGCACCGCTTGGTGATGGATGGGGCCCCCGAGGCCGGCGGCCGCAACCTTGGCCCGCGGCCAATGGAATTGCTGCTGGCAGGCACTGGCGGCTGCACCGCTTTTGACGTCGTGTTGATACTAAAGAAGGGGCGGCACGAAGTAAGCGCCTGCGAGGTTCAAGTAAGCGCAGACCGTGCCGAAAGCGACCCGAAGGTATTTACCCGCATTCACTTTAGTTTCAAAGTTAAAGGAACGGCTCTGAAACGGGAAGCCGTTGCCCGCGCAATCGAGCTTTCGAAGGAAAAATACTGCTCAGCGTCGATCATGCTCGGAAAAACCGCTGACATCACTCACGACTTCGAAATCATCGAAATCTAGCGGAGGCAGCTGAAAATTTTCAGACGGGCAAGCCAAGCCAACAACAAGACAACATCTGACCATCGTTCAGCACCAACGGAGCTAGACGTAATAGGCGGCACCTGTCATTACACGAGACGCTGCCTTCATCACCAATTTGACCGGCAAGGGCAATTCAGCAGCCCCCAGCCGCATGGCAGTTTCCGCATGCGCAATTTCGTCACTGCGCATTTGCAGCAATACTTCGCGTGATTTGATATCCGTAGCAGGCAAGCGCCCTAGATGGTCGTCCAGATGCGCCTCAACCTGACGTTCAGTTTCTGCCAGGAAGCCCAAATTCCAGGAATCCCCCAAACGCCCCGCCAACAGCCCCAACGCTAGCGCGCCACCAAACCACATGGGATTCAGAAGGCTTTTCCGCCCACCCAACTCAGTAATTCTGGCCCCTGTCCATGCCAGATGCTCCGTCTCCTCCCTGGCGGCCTGATTCAACTCATCACGAATGCCCTGCGAAGGGGAACTGAAAGCCTGCCCCTGATAGAGCGCTTGCGCGCATACTTCTCCCACATGGTTGATACGCATCAGAGCCGCTGCATGCTGGCGCTCCTGCGGGCTCAGCACCGCTTCTGGCAAACTGGCGCCAGGAACTGGCCGCGCCGATACCGGCGACGCAAAAACTGCGCGGAGCGACTTGTCGAACTCGACAATCAGTTGATCGATATGCATGGCAGACCCGGAAAAATAAAGAAAACAATGGTGTAAGAAGTAATTTCAGCCGAGAGGTATCATCAGCAGCATCTCGAAAACAGCAAAAACGATCGATGAAAAAATACATCATTCAGATACTCGGCATCAGTGCCGCGACATGTGCCTTGGCGGCACCGCCCACTCAGATGCAGGAGGGGCTTTGGGAAATAACAACCCAAGCTGAGGTCTCCGGCGCGGCGACGAAACCTCCGCCGGAAACGACAAGCGCCTGCTATTCGAAGCAGGATGTCGAAAACGAGAGCCCCGCGACACCCAAAGATGAAAAATGCGAAATTCAAAACTACCGCGTGGACGGGAATATCGCTTCCTGGGACATCCTTTGTAGCATGCCGGAAAAAGTGACTGGCAGCGGCACGGTCACGTTCCATAACCGAAGCTCATACAGCGGAACCGCAAAACTTCGCATGGAGGTTCAAGGCAAGCCCCCAATCCAGATAAGCAATCGTTACAGCGGCAAACGGCTTGGCGAATGCCGCCAGTAACTATTGCCCTCGCTCTATTGCGGCGGGGTTGCCTTTCGGCAACACTCCTCTAGCCTGTGCCGTAGTCATGACGGAGCCTCCGCTCGAACAGAAGTACTCCCGAAACAAGGCTGCATAGTGTCTATTCAGGCTGTTTTCCTGAATTCGCACCCAAGCACTATTGCGCGTTGGCGACCACCCACCACCAGAGCCAATGAAAGCATACACACGCCGCTCAGCCGTC
>CAYRBE010000199.1:0-1071 GCA_964422345.1 uncultured Dechloromonas sp. | reverse complement strand
TGGCGACCACCCACCACCAGAGCCAATGAAAGCATACACACGCCGCTCAGCCGTCGCACATCGCATGCCTTCGTAGCTGACGTTTCTAGCACCACTTGGGCTGGTAATAACCAGTGTGTAGCGGATCACCTCATCTTCACCATAAGTAACAGACTGTTCGTCGACAGCGAACACATTGTTCGTCTGGGTACTCACATCAATTCGTATCAAGTTCGATGAATCAGGCAGTGGCGGAAGCTGATGCGCACCTTCCGACCACGCCTTTCCTTCCACCATCCCTTCAGATTTCCTCTGCAACAGCGCCTCGTAGTCATCGGGGCCTTTGGCCGCCACCTCGCCAGAAACAACTGCGAAGAACAATAGCCCGACCCAGCACCGCACACACCTGCGTGTCAAAGACATCTTTAGATTGCCCCAACAGATCGCAACACATCAATCTCCCGCAACATCGCCGCCCGACGGATCTCCGCCGAGCAAGGTAAATGGGCTTCGAACACGGCGCTGCGTCCGCTTGCGATCCGCGTCGATAAAGCGCGCAAGTTCATTCAGCGCCTGCTCATAAACGCCGCGCTTGAACTCGATCACGACGTCCAATGGCACCCAGTAGCTGTTCCAGCGCCAGGCATCAAACTCCGGGTGTTCGCAGGCGCGCAAGGAAACGTCGCTATCCCTGCCGACAAGACGAAGCAAAAACCAGATCTGTTTTTGCCCTTTGTAGCTGCCGCGCCATTCGCGCTTGATCCAGTGCATCGGCACTTCGTAACGCAACCAGTCCCGGGTACGCCCGAGAATGCGAACATGCTCGGGTAACAAGCCGACCTCTTCGTGCAACTCCCGGTACATGGCTTCTTCGGGGGTTTCCCCCCGCTTGATGCCACCCTGAGGAAACTGCCAGGAGTGCTCCTTGATGCGCTTGCCCCAGAAAACCTCGTTCCTTGCGTTACAAAGAATGATGCCGACGTTCGGGCGATAGCCTTCACGATCGAGCATAGTGATTCCTGCAAAATTGTTAGTTGGCTTGATTTTTCCACAATTCGTGGCCCTTGGAAAGGAATCCTCCGGTGTCCGCAC
>CAYRBE010000198.1:0-4439 GCA_964422345.1 uncultured Dechloromonas sp. | reverse complement strand
GGCTGCCGCGCTTGACGTTGTTGGTCAGCGTCACGTACACCTCGCCGGTTTTCGGATGGACCGCAACCCATTCCGGGCGGTCCATCTTGCTGGCCCCGGCAATATCGGCGGCTTGTCGGCAGCGAATGACCACGTCGCCTTGATTGCTAAAGCCGTGGTCGGCGTTCAACGTACCGTTCGGATATTTTTCACCGTGGCGTAGCGGCAGCCAGCGACCCTTGCCATCCTCGCCGAAGCGGGCGACGTAGAGCGTGCCGTCATCAAGCAGGCTGCCGGGGTCGGCCATGCCGGCGGTGTAGCGCTGACGCGAGACAAATTTGTAGATGTACTCGAAACGTTCGTCGTCACCCATGTACACCACCACCCGGCCATCCTGCGCCTGCGTGACGGTCGCGCCTTCGTGCTTGAAGCGACCCAGCGCGGTGCGCTTGACCGGCGGCTGGTTCGGGTTGCGTGGATCAATTTCAACTACCCAGCCGAAGCGGTTGATTTCATTTGGATGCAGGGTCACATCAAAACGTTCGTCGAATTCGTACCAGCGGTAGCCTGCCCCTTTTTCGTTAATGCCATAACGCTTCTGGTCAGGGCTGGGCGTCGGCAATCCCTTGAAATAGCCATTGAAGTTTTCTTCGCAGGTCAGGTAGGTTCCCCACGGGGTAAAGCCCATTGCGCAGTTGTTCAAGGTGCCGAGAATGACTTCGCCGCGTCGGTCGGTCGCCGTCATCATCGCCGTGTGACCACGGGCGGGGCCGGCAATCCGGCAGGGTGTATCGGCCGTAATCCGCCGGCCGTAGGCGGATGGTCGTACCACTTGCCAGTGCCCCTGATCTTGTTTCACCTCAATCACCGAAACGCCGCAAGCTGCCTTGGCCTTGGCGACTTTCTCTGCACTCCAGTCATTCATGCCGCCAAGGTGCAACAGGCCGTCATCGGTGTATTCGTGGTTGACGCAGAGCAGCCCATGACTGGACGAGGCTTGGTTGGCTTCGGCCAATGGGAAGTAATGCATGCCATCGTGGTGCATGCCGGCTTGTTGCGACTGTTCGGCTGCGCTGTCCGAGGCATCCGCCTTGGCGCGGGGGCCAGCGGAAACCGGGTCGCCCCAAGCGTAGAACAATTCGGCAATGAAACCTGCAGGCACGCTGACTTGGTCAGCGGTTGATACCGCTACGCCGGTGAAGGCTGAGAAGGCACCATTGGCCCGCCCGGTGCTGACCGCCAGCGCCGGGAGCGGAATCCCCGCTGCGGCGAGCGCGCCGCCGGTTGCGGTCAAAATGGCTGCCGACAAGAGGCGGCGACGAAAAGGATCAGCCAGGCAAGCTTCCATATTGGAGGGCTGGTCGGCCAGCGGATCGAAGCAGCTATTTGACATGATGGGCTTTCGAGGCAAATAGGCTCAACTGTCGCAAAGCAAGATTACAAATTGATGACGGCGCTAGTTTGGCCAAATTTTGCGGTGCCCCGGATGGCAAGTTCATTAGCTTGTAATAATTGACGGCTACGCTACTAGTCATCAAACTCTGACTGGAGTAAGCAATGTTTATGTCATCTTACAAACTCATGCAAACGCGTGAACTCGCCCTGAATAATCTACACGGAATATCTTTGGCCTGTCTTGATGCCAGCCAGCGCATGAGCGATCTTTTCTCGGCGCGAAGCCGTGCCGGTCTCAAACACCGCAGTCGCCAAATGGAAGTGATCAATGGTGTCGATTTTGATCCGCTTGCCGATACCATCCGTTTGATGTGGAGCGACAAGACGGAATCAAGCCAGTTTGTTGAACAGTATTTTCAAATCCTCGGTGATGCCCACAAAGCCATGATCGAGGCAGCTGAGGCACAGGTTCGGATATTTGACGAAGTGGTACTGGCCAACATTTCGCGTGTCAGCAACTTTAGCCCGCGTGAAACTGAAGTTGCTTTCGATGCCATGCGCTCAACGCTTAAGGATGCCGAACGTACTTTGCACAACATGGGTAGCGCCGCCATCCAGACCGTTGAGTTTACCGAACAAGAAATCCACCTACTGGCGGATAGCCTTGCAGATACAAGCAAGAAGCCCGGTAAAACACCAATCAAGAGCCGAAAAAAGGCCGAATCATAACAACGACATTCAAATAACCGCTCTCTTTTCCGGCTCAGTGTTGATGTCTGATGGTTATTAAATATCGCATCGACACACTTGATGCCAGCAGTCCGTTGCTGCTTGAGGCCTGTGTAACACTGCTGGTCAATGCCTTTGCCAAGCCAGAACGCTACAGCGCCCAACGCTTAAACGAGGAGTTGCACGAGGATAGCTCTGTTTTTTATCGGAAATTTTATGTTGCTGTGGCCAATGGTGTCATCGTCGGCGTTGGTGGCATTAAGGCGGCCGACTGGGCATCAAATACCCACCTGCTTTATCTTTCTGCAGTAGCACCCGAGTTCCGTGGCCAAGGTATTGGCCGGGCATTGCTCAAAGCGAGAGTCGAGTGGGTTGAAAAAAACTTCGAGTCCGGGCGAATACTGGTTTCAAGCACCAAGGCCAAGCGCTTTCATGAGTTTGGTTTTGTCGACATCCGGAAGAGTATCGTCGAGGGGCGGCATCTGATGATGCGGTGCTTTGGCCGGGAAAAAAAGATCTGATTTCAAACCGTCACTTCTGTTCAGCCAACAAAATTTCTCGTAATTCACGATATTCGTTATCTGTTACGGCGACAAAGCGTTCGCCTTTTAGATTTTGTAAGAACGCCTTGATTTCGGGGCTATCGGTGAAAAATACGTTGCGAATTTTAGCCTTCAGTTCCGGACAGAGCTTGCCGCGGTAAACAAAGGGGTCATGGGGTATTGGGGGCGACTCCCACAGCACGCGAATCTCTTCCGGTTTTATCCGGCCATCGCGAATTGCCTGATCCAGGTGCTCACTCGCGACGAAGGCGGCATCGACCAGTCCCTTCTTGAGCGTTTCAATCGAGCGATCATGCGATCCCGAGTAGGTCACGCCACTGGCGAATTCCTCCAGTGGCTGCTTGATTAGCTTGCTGAACTCGGCCCGTGGGACGATGCCGCCCGAGGTGCTGGCCGGATCGGTTAAACTGATCCGGCGCTGGCGAAGTTCGCCGACCCGCTTGAACTCGCTATCGCTGCGTACGATCAGTAGTGAGTTGTAGGCATGCGCACCCTGTTTGATGAAGTGGCCGGCCTGCATTGTCCAGGTGGCAAAAGGCGTGATTGAGGCATCACGGTTGCGTGCGATGGCGTATGACCCCGGCCCCATCGAAGCCAGATCAGTTGTGTTGGCAATCAGCCCTTCAATCACCGAACCATAAGAGGAAGCCTGGACGATAGTGATCTTGCGGCCGAGCGAGCGTTCGAGTTGCTGAAGCAAAGGCCGATATTTCTCCATCTGCTTGGTCAGATCAGTCCTCGGGATGAGTGCAAAGCGTAATGGGTTCGGATTTTCACAATTTTTTTCGGTGGCCAATGCAACGCCGCCAGCGCAAAGAAAATAAAGCAGGAAAAAACACTGAATGCTGAGTTTCATAGAAAATCCTTTGCCGGATTCAGCAGCCATTGACGCGCATCCTTAGCGGCAACCGGGCGGCTGAGGTGGTAACCCTGTATTTCATCGCAACCACCCGTCTTGAGAAAAACGAGTTGAGCCGGCGTTTCGACGCCTTCAGCGATGACGCGTATACCGAGGTTATGGGCGAGCGTAATTGTAGAGAGCACAATCACGCTGTCGTCATGGCTATTAAGAATGTCGTGGACAAAGCTGCGGTCAATCTTGATTGCATCAATCGGCAGCGTCTTGACATAAGTCAGGCTGGAAAAGCCGTTGCCAAAATCATCAAGCGCCACCTTGATCCCCGCCGTCACCAATTTGTTGAGAACGATGCCTGCGACCTCAATACGCTCGATCAGGCTGCTTTCCGTGACTTCGACCTGAAGCAGAGCAGGGTTCAGGCCGTGCCTGTCGAGATGCTCAATAATCCGCTCTGGCAGCATCTTGTCCATGAGTTGTCGTCCGGATAAATTGATCGCTACCGGCAATGGCGGCAGTCCCTCGGCCTGCCATTCAGCAAGCTGCCGACAGGCCGCTGCAATCACCCAGTTGCCCAGTTCGATGATGTGCCCGGTTGATTCGGCCAGCGGTATGAAGTCGTTGGGGTAGATCAACCCGTGTTCGGGATGCTGCCAGCGAATGAGCGCCTCCAATCCGCAAATGTGATGCGTGTGAAGATCCAGTTTAGGCTGAAAATGCAGGATGAACTCGTTGGCTTCAATGGCGCGGGGCAGGCGTTGTTCGAGGTCGAAACTGCTGCTTGCATTGGCTTGCATGGCTGGATCAAAAAAGGTGCAACAGCCGCGTCCGGCCTGCTTGCTCTGATACATGGCAAGGTCGGCATGGCGAACCAGCGTATCCAGATCGTCTCCGTCACGCGGGAATAGCGCAACGCC
>CAYRBE010000197.1:0-4471 GCA_964422345.1 uncultured Dechloromonas sp. | reverse complement strand
TAGCCGACTGACAATATCCTTCCCGATATGCTTGCCCTGATGGCTGGGTAGGACTGAAACATCGCAGATATAAGAACAATCTACACCATCAGCCAAGGCGCGACCGGCACCGACTAATTTTCCGTTTTCATAGACAAAACATCGGTAACGGCTGCCGTTAAATGATGTTTCAAGATCGGCTGGTGTTTTTACCCCCAGTCCGGCGGTGAGGTAGAGGCTTGATAGCTCCGCCCAATCAATGTTGTCGAGCGTCTCGTTCCAGTCCAGAGTCAAGGTGGTTTCCGTCGCGAAGAATTTAGGTGTGGCTATTTTAGGTGAGCTGTCGTTTGATTTCTCTGCTCGCTGGTGAAATAGCGACTTGGTTCAACTGCATAGCTCTTTATAGCTAATTGCGCGATTGAGTGGCCAGAATTGAAAGCGTACGATTGGCCAAATATAGTTCCAACTTTGATCCGAATCGATATTAAGATCTAATTTTGTTGATGTCCCCGGAAGGGCAAGCAACATGCAGTTTTCGCGCAAACTTATT
Source organism: uncultured Dechloromonas sp. (assembly GCA_964422345.1). GTDB lineage: Bacteria > Pseudomonadota > Gammaproteobacteria > Burkholderiales > Rhodocyclaceae > Azonexus. The sequence goes on along the minus strand of CAYRBE010000197.1, from coordinate 3,942 downwards.
TTGATTTTCTCGCTACCTGCACTTTTAAGTGTCGGGCTGTTGGCGACCTATCTTAATGGCGCGATTTACGACTCAGCAATTTCGCGCTGGTCAGACGATCAAAAATCCTTTGTTGCGGCGCTGGCAGACAGAATTGACGCTGATCTCTCTCAGTCAGTGCGTGTGTTGCAATTCGTGGCCGAATTGCCAGCCTTTTCTACGCTCAACGAACGTCAAAAAATTGATCGTGCGATTAACGGTTTGCCCGAGGGGCTGGAGACTGAAAAACGGGAATTGCTCGAACAGCTTCGCGTTAAGCATGGTTTTTCAGTGTTGTTTGTCCTTACCCCCGAGGGTGATCACTACATTTCTCATCCTTATGCTATTCAGAAAGGCTTAAAAAAATATAATCTGGCTGATAGGCCTTATTTTAAGCAGGCCACCGATACACGGAAAATGGTGGTCTCGGGTAGCTTTGTTGGATCTGACGGTATCCCGGCAGTCGCAATAGATGTACCAATCCTGAATGACAGCGGGGAGATTGTGGCGCATTTGGGCGGGGTATTGCACCTCTCTCGTCTGTCACAGTATTTGGTGCCCACCACGATTGCCCCATTTGACCGAGCAATTCTGGTCGATAGTGCCGGAAACCGCATAGCCGATAGCATGCCGGAGCAGTTGGCATTGCCATTGCCAGCGTTTATGAAAGACCCGCAACCGTACATTAGTTCTAGCCATGGTCATAAAGTGAACAATGGGGGCTTGGCTCAAGGCATCAATAAAGTGACCGATCAGGGGCGTGTTTTTCTCGCCTTTCATAGCGATCTTGACTCAGGGTGGGGGCTTTTTGTTTTTCGGGATTTAGACCATTTACAGTCAGAGTTTGCCGGGCCGATTCACGGCATTATCCTTTTCAGTTCAGCGATTGTGCTTTTCACAAGCCTGCTTGGGTTCATCATGGCGCAGCGCTTTTATCGCCAGAAACAGCACGCCAATGCCGAGCTTGAAGCGAGCAACCGATTATTGGAGGTGCGTGTTGCTGAACGCACTGCCGAACTGGCAAATTCAGAAATTAGACATCGAACGCTATTTGAGTCAGCGGCTGACGCGGTATTGATTTTGGATGGCAATAAAATTTTCGAATGTAATCCAGCCGCAGTCAAAATCTTTGGTGCAAAACACGCAAATGACATTCTTGGCAATAACCCAAGCGAGTTATCACCCCCTACTCAGGAAGATGGCACTGAATCACGAGTCTTGGCTGACCAATTAGTCGAGAATGCCCTACAAAATGGGTCTGTAAAATTTGAATGGTTGCATAAACGTATTGATACAGGCGCCATCTTCCCGGCGGATGTTTTGTTGAGCAGTATGACAATCAACGGGGAACAGGTGCTGCAAGCGACTGTCCGCGATATTACAGAACGCAAGAAGTCGGAGGCGATTCAAGCAGAAAGTAGAGATCGCCTGGCCGGCATTGTTGACTCGGCGCTTGATGCGATCATTACAATTAATGAACAGAATCAAATAGTTTTGTTCAATCTTGCTGCGGAAAAGATGTTCAAGTACCCCGCGACTGAGGCATTGGGAGAGTTTCTGGATCGTTTTATTCCAGAGTCATTTCGCGTTGCTCATAGGCAGCACGTTGAGGCGTTTGGAAAAGATAAGATTCAATCAAAACCGATGGGTAAAACCCATCAGGTTACTGGTCAGCGGGCTGATGGCGAGATATTTCCGGTTGAAGCGGCAATTTCTAAGGTCATTGTTCAAGGGCAGCGCCTCTATACGGTATCGATGCGCGATATTACGGCACGTAAAGCAGTTGAAGAGGAACTGGCGAAGTACCGTGACCATTTGGAATTGTTAATTGAAGAACGTACCCTTGAACTGGCCCAAGCCAAGACTGCTGCTGAAGCCGCAAATGTGAGTAAGTCAGCTTTCCTTGCCAACATGAGTCACGAAATTCGGACACCGATGAATGGCATCATTGGTATGGCCAATCTTTTGCGCAAGGAAGGTGTCACTGCTCAACAGACGAAACGCCTCAATACCATTGATGCATCGGCCCACCATTTGTTGGCGGTCATCAATGATGTGCTTGATCTGTCAAAAATTGAGGCAGGAAAAGTCACTCTAGAGATCGTGCCTGTCTCGATTGGGCAACTGTTGGACAACGTTCAATCTATTCTTTCTGCTCGGGCGCAAGAAAAGGGATTGAAGATTCTGGTTGAGTGTGAAGACCTGCCTTCAAACTTGCTTGGTGATCGTACCAGGTTGCAGCAAGCTATTTTAAATTACACAACAAATGCTATTAAATTCACCGATGAAGGCGCTGTAACGCTTCGGGTATATAAACAGGAAGAGTCAGATCATTCGATACTTCTCCGTTTTGAAGTGACGGATACGGGCATTGGTATTGCTCCGGATGCGATGTCTCGGCTCTTTAGTGCCTTTGAGCAAGCCGATAACTCAATGACGCGAAAGTATGGCGGCACCGGTCTGGGGCTGGCGATTACCAAACGGCTGGCTGAGTTGATGGGTGGGAGCGCAGGTGCCACCAGCACGCCGGGAGAGGGCAGTACGTTCTGGTTTTCTGCGCAATTGAGTAAAGGTCAAAATAGCGTTGAGCAAACCGTAGGGGGTTTGTCAGAAATCTCTGCCGAGGAAGCTTTAGTCAGAAACTATCCAGGCATGCGCGTCCTGGTTGTGGAAGATGAGCCAATTAATCAAGAAGTCACTTGTGCGCTTCTTGAAGATATCGGTTGTATTGTTGATCTCGCTAATGATGGCGTTGAGGCGGTTTCGCTTGCCAACGAGCATCGCTATGCCCTGATCCTCATGGATATGCAAATGCCACGCTTAAATGGTCTGGACGCAACGCGGGCTATCCGGCAGGCATCTTTAAATACAACGACCCCGATTTTTGCGATGACGGCAAATGCGTTTTCGGAAGATCGTCAGTATTGTCTTGATGCCGGTATGAATGAACACTTTAGTAAACCAGTAAACCCGGAACGCTTTTTTGAAACATTTCTTAAGTGGCTAAAGCAGCACCCAAACTAGAGGTTTGCTACTGACTTGTCCGAGGATGTAATGGACAAAAAAAAGCCCACACGAGGTGGGCTTAAATCCATTTCTTGGAGGAGATGGAGGAGACAGACTTCATTGTCTATTAAACAATGCTGCGGTGCAACATATATTTTGTAACAAATGGTGACTAAGCTCGGTTTTGTTACTTTTTGACGAAAAAAAGCCCCGCACTCGGCGGGGCTGATTTCGGCAAAAGCCGGGAATTACTTGGACTTCTTGGCAGCAGCAGCAACGGCCTTGGTTGCTGACTCGATGTTGGTTTGTGCGGTCTGAGCAAATTGCTGAGCAACGTTGTTCATGTTGCCAAATGCGGTGTTAGCAGCAGCAATGGCGCTCTGGATTGCAGCAACAGCACTTTCTGAACCGGCAGGTGCAGATTTGGCAGCGGTTTCAACCATGGTGCCGATGGTCTTCTGGAAGTCAGCAAACTGAGCCTGAACCATCTGGGCCAGTGCTTGCTGTGATTCGGTGGTGATTTCGTAAGCAGACTTGGAGTAAGCAACTGCTTTGTCGATAGCTGGCTGGGTCAGCGCGGTTTGTGCAGCAAGCGCTTCTTTAGGATCTTTGGCGCTCAGAACTGCCTTAACGCCAGAGATGGTGTCTTCCATTGAGGAGCGTGCGGTATTCAGATTCAAGGCAGCGATACGCTCGGCAGAAGCCAGGGCGGTATTGGCAACGGAAAGCAGGGAATCAACGGTGGCTTTGTTTGCAGCTGCGAATTGTTCTGGACGGATGGACATGTATTTCTCCTGAGATGGATGATTTAGAGTGTTCGCTGACCAGTATAACGGATATTTTGCAAAAATTGTGCACCGCAGCAATTTATTTATCATCACCCTGTTTTCGGCAGTTTTGGCCTGCAGGTGTTGCGCT
>CAYRBE010000196.1:0-4536 GCA_964422345.1 uncultured Dechloromonas sp. | reverse complement strand
TTTGGGTGTCGCCGGTCAATACCCAAACTTTCCACGGCTGAATATTGGTTCCTGAGGGGGCGCGTGAGGCAATCGAAAGGATTTCAGCGACCAGTGCTTCAGGTACGGGGGTTGGCAGGAAGGCGCGGCAGGAATAGCGGCTATCCATGACTTGATCTACTGTGGATTGAACGGGTGAGGTCATCGGGGAATTCCTTAAAATTTGAGCAACGTGGATTTTATCCATCTGCCTGCTATAGCTCGGCTTAGTGCTTTTCGCGTGACAGCCAGTTGAGCAGGGTGGTGAAAAATATATCCGGATGTACGGGTTTTGAAATGAAGTCATTCATGCCTGATTCAAGGCAGCGCAACTTGTCTTCAGTAAATGCATTTGCTGTCATGGCGATAATCGGGACGTTTTCCCGGCCCGGGATCTGACGAATTTGCTGAGTGGCTTGCAGCCCATCGAGATGTGGCATTTGCATATCCATCAGAATCAACGCGTATTGATTTTGGCTGGCCTGCGTAACCGCGATCAGGCCATCCTCGGCCAGATCAACCGCAAGACCGACATCTGTGAGCAGGGACAGCGTTACTTCACAGTTGATCGGTTCATCCTCCGCCAGCAGTATCCGCTGGCCGGCAAACCGGTTTCTGATCATGGTCTCAGCCGATGTGTCGACTTGGCTAGTGGCGGGGTTTGCCTTGTCACCTTTAGCTAAACGAACCGTTAGCCAGAAAGTGGTGCCTTTGCCCGGTTTGCTGTTGAATCCGGTTTCCCCACCCATCAACTCTGCCAAGCGTCGGGTGATGGCAAGCCCAAGGCCAGTGCCGCCATATTTTCGGGTGGTTGAATTGTCCGCCTGTTCAAAGGCGTGGAACAGGCGGTGGGCTACCGCTGAATCAATTCCGATGCCGGTATCTATCACTTCAAAGCGAATTAGCGCGCTGTCAGGTTTGTCGCTGAGTACTTTCGCCCGCAAAGTGACGCTACCGCTTTCGGTGAACTTGATCGCATTGGTCAGGTAATTGAGCAGTGCTTGTTGGATACGGGGTGCGTCACCCACGAGCTGCTCAGGCATCGTGTCGATTTCGCTGATCAGCGCAATGCCCTTGCTGGTGGCACGCTCGTGCATCATCGCGGTAAGGGTGGAGATGATTTGCTCAATCGAAACTGCCGTAGTTTCAAGCGTGAATTTACCGGCTTCTATCTTGGATAAATCAAGAATGGCATTGATGATTTGCAGCAAATGCGTACCTGCACCTTCGAGTTTTTCCAGCTGTTCTTCCTGTTTGGCGGTCAAGCCGGAGCGGCGTATCAGGTAAGCCATGCCGGTGATTGCATTGAGTGGGGTGCGTATTTCATGGCTCATGTTGGCCAGGAAAGCACTCTTGGCAAGATTGGCACTTACCGCAATGTTTTTGGTAATTTCCAGTTCGTGCGTCCGTTGTTCGACCAACTGCTCAAGTTCGGTCCGGTATTTTTCCAACTCTGCCGCAGCCTGTTTCTGTTCGCTAATGTCAAAAAATACACCGTCCAGCCAGCGTAATTCACCAGCCTCGTTGAAGTCACCCTGGCCGCGCTCCCAAAGCCAGCGGACTTTGCCGTCGGCATCCTGAATGCGATATTCGATGGTATACGGGACGCGTTTTGCAATCGCTATGCGGACCGTGGTATCAACGTCCCGGATGTCTGACGGGTGGATGAGGCTACCGAAGTGACGCTGGCCGGAAAGGAATTGACTGGCCGGGTAGCCGGAAAGTTGTTTGATGCCGTCGCTGATAAAAAGCACTGTCCAGTTTTCATCAAGCAAACACCGATACGCCGTACCCGGAATGTTTTGCAGCAGGGTGCTAAACTTTGTTTCGCTCGCCGCCACTGCCGCTTCAGCTTTCCTTTTTTCGGTCAGGTCGGTAGCAATGCCCACCAGCGCGACAGGCTGGCCGCCTTCGTCCTTGACAACTGAGGTGCGTAAATCAAGGTGGACTCCGGAACCATCGCTTCGGTAGTTGATGACCTGACCATGCCATTTGCCCCGAGAAATGGTTTCTTCAACAATCGATTGGCGCAAACTATCGGTTGCCGGATCTTCCCCATAGGCTGCGACATGATGCCCGATGATTTCTTCCTTGTGGTGCCGCATCCCGCTCAGCTCGGCCTGATTGACGTAGATGACCGTGCCGTCGAGCGTGGTGATCGTGACGTGGTCGCGAATCTGGTCAAGGACCAGGGCTTGCAGGCGTAGTGCTTCTTTGTCCTGACGTAATTGTTTTGTTTGTTCGGCGACTTTGCGTCGTAGCAACTGATTGCCCAGTAATGCGACCAACAGCACGCTGGCTAGTGCGCCCAGCGCTATCCATAGCCATGTCGGGATGGGGGGCGGTGGTGAGCCCGGCATCCAGCGTACCAGAACCTTGAAATAGATTGAGTTGTTGCTACTGGTCCACTCATCAAGATTACGATCAATCGCTGTCAGCAGGTCCGTATTGCTGCCTAGCTGAGTGCCATAAAAGAGCTGTGCTGGTTGAAAGATGATTGGTGAAGCAATCAGTGTGTATTGTGGCGCTTTCAGTTCACCAAAAAACCGGTTGGCGACCACGGCATCGACTGATTGTCCGGCGGTTTGGGCAAAACCCACGTCGAGTGAGTTGACTGGGATGATTTCGGCTTGAACACCAAAGCTGAGCAACAGTTCAGGCAGATATTTCTCCTGAATCGAATTTTGTAGCACCGCAATCCGTTTGCCCTGAAGATCAAGCAGGCTATTCATCTTTATGCCTTCACGGCGATAAATTTGAGACCAGGCATGAAGAGCCGGAGTTTTGTGAAAGCCAAAGATCTTTGCCCGATCTTCGCTGTAGGCTAGGTCGGGTAGGAGATCAATCTGGCCGGCTGCCAATGCTTTCAGGCAATCGTCCCAGGTACAGGGGGTGACTTTTAGCGTCCAGTCTTCTTTTTTGGCAATTTCAACTAGCAGATCACCAAGAATTCCTGTCGGCTGGTTTTTTTCGCTAAGGAAAATTTTCGGTTCGTTGGCATAAACCCCGACATTAACTTCGCGAGGGGCAGCCGAGACGAGACCTGAATAGAGCCAAACCGCCAGCAAGCAGCCGGTTAGGCAATTGCGCAGCACTTGCTTGGTGGAAAAGATGACCGACTGGTTTGTCATGATGCGTTTGGCCATTCCGCCTTGGTTGGGTAAAGCGTTCCCGTAACTATATTTAACGATAAGAATACGCTTAATTTGCTATTGCGGTAATCGCTGCGTCATTTTTTTGGGCTGGATTTTTTGCCAGAGCCAACTGCCGGATGCTGTTTCACCATCAAGTACATAATCAAGTTCGTTCGCATTGCCGAGGGTGAATTCAAGATTTCGCCGGGTGCTTAAATTGCTGGCAAGTAACAACTGATCACCGGCGCTTAGCTCGAAGTCGGCATCTGGCAAGGTAAATAGCTCGCCGTCGCGGCTAATCATCAAAACCTCGGCGGCCAAGAGTTGCATCCGGTCCTTACCGCTGCGCAAAATCGCCCCGAGGTTGATTTTTCGGCCATGCATCAAGCTGCGGTAGGCTGCGGGGGCTTCAGAGATATTAAGTCGGATAGCCCAGACGCTGGGTGTCTGGCCGTCGCAAAGTACTTGCAGTCGATTGGCTAAACTTCCGTTCCAGCTTTCGTCATGTAAATGCAGTAATTCAAGAAACCGGGCGAGCAGGGGGGTGGTCAGGATGGCGATGCACTCCTGCGCCACGATACGGCTCGGAACCATCAGGAAATCAGCATCGTAGGCATCGAATAGCAGACTGTTGGCGGCGTGATTCTGGCGTGCGACAACGAAAAGTCCGGGGTTGAGTTGGTGGGCGGTGACAGCAATCGACAAATTGTTAACATCGTTGTCGGTGCCTGCAATGATGCCTACTGCCTGATGGATGCCCGCGGCGATCAGCGTTTCTGCCGAGGTGCCATCCCCGGAAATTTGTTGATTTGCTTCATCTGAGCTTGGGTCGAGGATGTTTAGCCTGATTCCGGTCGGCTTTAGATGGTTGGCAACGGCATGGCCGAAGCGTCCGTAGCCGCAAAGTATCCAGTCTCCTGCCGGTGGACGGTGAACTTCCGGGGTCGGTGTTTCCGGCAGGCTGGTGAGCAGTTCGGTCAGGCGAAAACGTTCAGGGGCGGCAATGGCCTGCCACAGATCATCGGCAAAGCGATCAAACGGATTGATGATGTGGTCGGTACCAAATGACGCCATGTTGGCCTCAATCGCCGGGCTGCGGGCACGGGCGATGACCGGGATTTTCGGATTGAGTAAGCGAACCCCGATGGCGATTGCCAGATTGACCTCTTCATCATTAGTGACGGCCAGTACGCCGGCGCATTTGGGGTGGCAGAGGCCGGCCAGTTGCAGTATTTCGGGTTGTCTGGCATCCGCTGCCAGCGCCGGGGTGTCGGTTTTGAAATCTTGTAAATCAAGTTCCTGAACCCGGAGTTCATCTTTCTCGATCACCACAAAGGCCTGATTGCGCCGGTCCAGCGAGCGGGCGATCAGCCCACCGGTTTCA
>CAYRBE010000195.1:0-4541 GCA_964422345.1 uncultured Dechloromonas sp. | reverse complement strand
GGCAGTTGAAGCAAAGGATTGCCTTTCACTATCAACTGCAGGGGCTGGACCGCAACGAAATAGAGAAATATTTGGCGCATCGGCTGAGAGTTGCTGGGTATCGCGGTGAAGGCCTCTTTGGCAAACGAGCCATTCGTGGCCTGCATCGGGCCAGTCGGGGCATGCCGCGCTTGCTTAATATTCTTTCTCACAAAGCATTGCTTGCCGTGTTTGGCGAGGGTAAGCATACAGTTCGTTTGCGCCATGTTCGTTTGGCGGTGGCGGATACCGAAGGTGCAAGTGCGCCGGGGTGGTGGTGAGATGAGCCTGATTAACGAAATGCTGCGTAATCTTGAGGCCAAAAGCCCGGACGATTTATTAAAGCAGAATTTGCAACGTGAAATTCGTGCCCTGCCGGCAGAGAAATCTGGACGTGGGCCTTGGTTCTGGCGTGCGCTACTGGGTGTGGTGATGCTATTGCTGGCTGGTTTTGCCGCCGTACAACATCAGGAAAAGTTACAGCTTATGCTAGGTTTGGGCGGTCAAACTCCACCGCCTGCTCAGCTTGCGGTGCCAGTTGTTGCACCTGTGATGCCGGTTGAACCTGTTGCTGAGAGTGCTACGGTGCACAGCGAAAAAACGCTAATTTCCGATAGTTTGTTGGTCGCTCGCGAACTGGCTTTTGTTCCTCAGTCACAGGATATTTTGCCGCCGGTAATTGAGCCTTCAGGCGCCGTTAAAACGCCGGAGCCGGTTTCAACAAAAGCTGCCAGCGACAAGCTGTCGGTGGAAATGGTGAGAACTGGTGTGGTGTCTGGTACGGTAAAAATAGACAAAAGTCCGGTGCTGGCTACACCGCGTGATCGTGCCGAGATTGATTACCGGAAGGCTGAAGCAGCCACAGCAGAGGGTCGAATTGGTGACTCTGTCGAGTTGCTGAAGAGTGCCTTGAAGACTGATCCAAACCATATACAGGCCAGGCAGAATTTGATTCGCCAACTCCTTGAGTTGCGTAAGCAGGAAGACGCAATGCGCGTGCTGCATGATGGTCTGGATCTGACGCCGGCTCAGACCGGGTGGGCAATTTCTCTGGCAAGGCTGCAAATGGAAACGGGTGACCTGGCCGGGGCTGACCGGACATTGATTCATTCGCAACCTTTTGCCGAATCCAATGCCGAATATGCAGGATTTCAAGGTCATTTGAAGTCTCGCCTTGGTGAGCACCGGTTGGCAGCTGAGTATTATTTTCGAGCTTCCCGACTGGCGCCGCGTGAGGGGCGCTGGTGGCTTGGCCTAGGCCTGGCTTTTGAGGCGGATGGTAAGTTGCCTGAATCAAAAGAAGCGTTTCGCCGCAGTCTGGCCAGTGGCAATTTATCGCCTGAGTTGGCTGGTGTGGCCGAGCAGCGGTTAAGGTAAGTAGCAATGCGAGTTAAGGAGATCAGGATGCGGTTTTTACTGGGCGTACTCGCCCTGTCTTTAGCTTCAATCTTGCCAGTTCAGGCGCAAGTGCCAAATGGTGAGGCACCGATTCACCTTGCTGCCAAGGAAAGTACGGGGGCTGAGGTAGCTAAGCTTTTGAAGGCTGATTCGGCAATGCGTGATGTACGCAGCCAGCTCGGGTCGACGCCCTTGCATTTTGCCGCCACCAATCCTGATCGTAGTGCAATGACTGTTTTGCTGGCGGCAGGGGCTGATCCCAATGCGCGTGACGGCGAAGGCTCAACCCCCTTGCACTTGGCGGCTTATGCCAGCAAGGGCGACAATGTGAAGCAGTTGCTGGAGGCTGGTGCTGATCCACTTCTCAAAAACAATGGTGGGCGCGACGCTGCTGCGATGGCGCGCAAGGTCAAAGCCGATGAAGCGGCCGGTGTGATTTCCTTGTGGATGTTGAAGGGCTGCAAAGCAGGCAAGCCATGCTGATACGGCGAATGTTGATCTCATGCCTACTTTTGGCGGGGGCGGCACAGGCTGAAGAGGCCTTGCCACCGATGGTGATGTACACGCCAAATGTCTGTCTGGCCTGCGTTGATTATGCCGATTACCTGCGTAAAAACGGCTTTGCGGTTACGGTCAAGCCGACCGACGACATGGCGGCGGTCAAACGCCGTCTCAAGGTGCCCAAGCATCTTGAGGCTGAACCGAGCGCGACGCTGGGTAATTACTTTATCGAGGGCCATGTTCCGGCTGAGGATATCAAGGAATTGCTCGCCGAGAAGCGTAAGGCGCGTGGTCTGGCGGTACCGGGTTTGCCTCTGGGTGCGCCGGGGCGGGAGTTTTCCAGCCCGACTTGCGATACAGCATGTACCGTGTTGGATGGTGATACCGGGCAGGGCCGCGTGCGGCGTGAGCTGTATAACACGCTGCTCGTTAAACCGGATGGCGATACCTCAATCTACGCGCGCCACTAGGGCTTAAATCCCCAGATTTGGACCAAACAGGGTTTGATGCCAGGTGTTGAGCCAGGCATCGTCCTCGCCTTGGGGATTGTTTTCCTGCTTTTGGGTAATAGTTTGTGCAATCGCACCATCACCGCGCATACGGTAGCGACTTTCGATCCGGGTAAATTGCGGCGGATTCAGGCTAAGGTAGGCAAAGCAGGTGCTTTCCGGCAGGGCTGGTTCGCTGATTTTTCCGGTAATTCTGCCGATGATTTCTGTTGCAACAATCTGCCCCATCCGGCTCGCCAGTTCGCCGGTTTTCGGATAGTGGCCAAACAGGGGGGAAACGGCCCCGACGCTGTCGCCAATGACGAAAACACGGTCGTCACCCAAAAATGCCAAATTTCGCGGGTGCACCGTAGCCCATGTGCTGCCTGTCCCGTTCAGACCATTATTGGTGCAGAGATCGGCGGCGCGTTGCGGCGGCATCAGGATGGCGTCGTCAAAGTGGATTTCATCAATATCAAGCGTGGCGGTCTTGCGAAAAGGATCAACTTGCCGCAACCGGGTGTTAGGCAGGTATGTTACCTGGTCACGGAACTGCTCGTTGAATACGCGCTGATAGCCGGCCCACGGCGCATTTGGCTCGACCACGGTGAGCCGTGCCTTGAGGCCACGCGATTTGATCATCTGAGCGATGATGATGGCGCGTTCATAGGGGGCAGGCGGGCAGCGATAGGGGGCGAGTGGCAGGTTGATCAGAAATTCCCCGCCTTTAAAGCCAGCCAGTTTTTGCTGCACGATGTCGAGTTCCCGGCCCGGCGTGTAGGCACTGGGAAAGCGTTGTCGCATCTCGGCTGCAGCCTTAAATTCACCGCCGACCAGCGCGTCGTCGGCTTCGCTGATGCCTGCTGCAACAATCAGCCAGTCGTAGGAAAAATCGCCGACCGAAGTGCTGACTTGACGGCGGTTCATGTCAAAGCCGCTGACGTCGGCTTGCACAAAGCGGTAAGCCAATTGTTCAGCTGCTTTTTGGTAGCTCTGGCGCAGTCGGCGGCCATCATCGAGCCCGGCCAGCCAGCGGTTGCTCAGTGGTAATGAAATAAATTCACTATTACGCTCGATTAGCGTGACGTCGCAGCTTGCAGCGAGTTGGCGGGCGGCTGACAAGCCACCCCAGCCCCCGCCAATAATCACAACTTTCGGGCGAGTGGACTGAGCAAGCAAGGCGGGTGCGCTCAAGATACCGAGGGCACCGGTCGTGCTAAGTAGAAATTGGCGACGGGTAAAAGTCATGGCGCGAGCTTAAGCTGAAATCGCTTCAGCTGAAATGATAGCCAGTAGTTCAGCACCATAGTGTTCAATTTTTGCGCTACCCATGCCGATAATTGTCGCCAGTAAACCCCGGCTGACCGGGCGAACCTCGGCGAGTTCGCGCAGGGTCTTGTCGTGGAGAATAACGTAGGCCGGTACGCCCTGTTCGCGGGCGGTATCGCTCCGCCACTGGCGCAGAACCTGAAACAGTGACTCATCGGCCGGTGAGAGATCGCTCTGGACAACAGTGCTGCGGGTTTGGGTGGCCTTGCGGCGCACCGGGCGGCGTAGTTCGACCCGTTGCTCGCCTTTGAGCACCTTGCGCGCGCTGTCGGTTAGTTGCAGGGCGCCGTGTTCAGCCATGTCGACATGGACCAGTCCGGCGGCAGCCAGTTGGCGGAAAATACTTTTCCAGCTGTGTTCATCAAGGTCGCTACCCACGCCAAATGTGGGCAACTGCTCGTGTCGCCATTGCTTGACCTTATCCGTGGCCTTGCCGCGAAGGATGTCAGTCAGGTGAGTAACGCCGAAATTCATTCCAGTGCGAAAAATCGCAGAAAGCGCTTTTTGCGCTGCCTGAGTACCATCCCACAGCTCCGGTGGGTTCTCGCAGACGTCGCAGTTATGGCAAGGCTCACGGTCCTCACCGAAGTAATTGAGCAAGACCTGACGGCGGCAGCGTGGCGCTTCGCAATAGGCGAGCAGCGAGGTCAGGCGTTGCGATTCGAGTACCTTTTGCTGGTCACCTGCGCCAGATTCGGCAATTCGGGAGTGTTGCAGCGCGACGTCCTGCATGCCATACGTCATCCAGGCTTCGGCCGGCTCACCATCACGGCCGGCGCGGCCGGTTTCCTGATAGTAGGCTTCGAT